>CAYVPZ010000781.1:0-2479 GCA_964453955.1 uncultured Solibacteraceae bacterium
ACGCTTCCAGGCTGATCGCAAAGCACCACCTGGAGGTCATAGGATACTGGGTGCCCAACCAGAATCCCGGGTGGGACAACACGTTCGTATACCTTGTGGCTGCCGGGAGCCGCGAGGAAATGGAAAAGAACTGGGACGCGTTTCATGCCGACCCGGAGTTCCAGAAGTATGTGAAATCCGAGCACGCCGAGAAGCTCATCGAGCGAGTGGATTCAACGTACATGCGCCCGGCCGATTATTCGGCGTTGCAGTAGCCGATGGACAAACTGAAGAACCTGCTTTCCGTTTTGTTTCTGCTGACTGTTCCTTCGCTGCCAGCGGCCACGCCCAGTGCCTGGGTGGCCACGTGGACGTCGAGCCCGCAATCCGCGGCGCCCGATCCGGACGAGCCGCTGCTCAGGATCGATAACCAGACCGTACGGGAGCGCGTGCGGGTGTCCGTTGGAGGAGATCGGATCCGCATCCGTCTTTCGAACGAATATGGGTCCGATCCATTGCTGGCGGGTGCAGTGACCGTGGCAAGGCCGAGCGGCGCCTCGAGCGTTGAGCCCGCCTCGATTCGGAAGGTCACTTTCGGAGGTCTCGGTTCGGTGACGATTCCGGCGGGAGCGCCCGTACTGAGCGATCCGGTTGCCTTTCCCGTCGCTGGTAGAGCCGAGATCAGCATAAGCCTCTACTTTCCCAGGCGTGTCGCCACCCCGAGTCTGCACGCACTTGCCCTCAGACGCGCGATCGTCTCGCAAAATGGCGACCACACCAGCGCGCAAACAATAGAAGGTGGAGTCGTCTCTGGGTCGTCCATCGCGGTCACCGCCGTGCTCGTACCCGCTCAACCGCGGCAACGCCTGGTAGTGGCGTTTGGGGACTCATTCGTCGATGGGGATGGCTCCACGCCGGACGCGGACCGCGGTTGGCCAGGCGATCTCATCCGCCGTCTGGCAAAGTCCCCCGCCGATTCCGAAGTGGCGGTGGTCAATGAGGGGATCGCCGGTAACCGGCTGTTGAGCGACGGGTCTGAGTTCGGCCTGGGTGTCAGCGCCCTGGCTCGCTTCGACCGCGACGTTCTGGCCCTGCCTGGCGTTACTCACGTAGTGCTCCTCGAAGGCCTCAACGACATCGGATTCCCGGGAGCGACGTTGGGCGGACGCCCCCTTGCCGATCGAGCCGATGCCCGCAGTACCGACGAATTGATCGGCGCCTACCGCCAATTGATTTCACGCGCTCACGTTCACGGGATCAAGCTGATTGCCGCCACGATCAGTCCCTTCGAAAGCGTTACGCTGCCCGGCTACTATTCAGCATCCAAGGAAGTAACCCGGCAGGCGGTGAACCAGTGGATCAGGACCAGCGGCGAGTTTGACGGTGTAATCGATTTTGACGGGGTCTTGCGCGATCCCGATCATCCCGGCAGAATGCTGCCGCGTTTGCTTTCACCAGACCATCTCCATCCCAACGATTTCGGGTATCAGGCCATGGCGGATGCAATCGACGCCGCTCTGTTTCAGTAGATTCGCCCCAGCCCAGCGGTTATTCGCCTGCAAGGCGGAATCGAGGATCCGCTGAATGCCAGCGCCGGGAACACTCCTGGCTACCGTATCCCCGTGCCGATCACATACGGCAAACCCGCCGGCATGCGCGGAATTTGCAACAGCCCTATTTCCCAACGGTAGTCCGGCGACTGAAGCCCGCGAGTGAGCTCCTCTAATCCCTTTACCGACCAGGTTCGAAGTTGCGAAACAAGGCCATCCCCAAAAATGAGCGGAGGCAGGATCGGCGCCAGGTACGTGATGCGCCGGGTTGCCAGTTACACAGGCTGAAGCCCGTGCCACCAGCCTCGGTTTTACAGCGGGACGTCCACCTGGGTGAGGATGTCCTCGAGCACCCGTTCGCTCAGTTCGGCGCTGCGCTGGGACATGGCCGCGCGCGTGTTCACGATGATGCGGTGCGCGCACACCGGGAGCACCAGGCGCTTGATGTCGTCCGGGATGACGTAGTCGCGCCCTTCCATCATGGCCAGAGCCTGGGCGGCGCGGAACAGCGCCTGCGCGCCGCGCGGACTCACTCCCAGCGCCAGCGATTCGTGCGCGCGCGTCCTCTCCACGATCTCCAGCATGTAATCCACCAGCGCCTCGTCCACCCGCACCAGCGAGACCTGGGTTTGCATGGCCACCAGCTCGTCGGCCGGCAGGACTTCGCGCACCGCGTCCATGGCCGCGTGATCGGTGTTGCGCAGGATCTCGCGCTCGGCGCCGCGGTCCGGGTAGCCGATGCGAATGCGCATGAGGAAGCGGTCGAGCTGCGACTCCGGCAGAGGATAGGTTCCGTGATGCTCCACCGGGTTTTGCGTGGCGATGACCATGAACGGCTGGGCCAGCGCGTAGGACCGGCTCTCCACGGTGATCTGAGTTTCGTTCATGGCCTCGAGCAGGGCCGATTGCGTTTTCGGGGTGGCCCGGTTGATCTCGTCGGCGAGCAGGAA
>CAYVPZ010000782.1:0-2477 GCA_964453955.1 uncultured Solibacteraceae bacterium
GTTCGCCATTGCCGTCTCGCCGCTGTTCTTCTTCACGCTCACGCCGATGCTCTGCTCGCGCTTCGTGAAGGCCCGGCCGGTCGGCGCCGCGGGAGGACACAGCTCGAAAGACTCGTTCCTGTTCCGCCACCTCGACAGCATTTACACGCGCCTGTTGACGTGGTCGCTCGGGCACCGGCGCGCGGTGGTGGGGCTCAGCGTGCTGACGGTGTTCAGCATTTTTCCGCTGTTCGCTTTCGTGGGCAAGAATTTCCTGCCCGCGGACGACCAGTCGCAATACAACGTGCTGGTGCGCACGCCCGAGGGAAGCTCGCTGGCGGCCACCAACAACATTGCCGAACAGGTTGCGCAAGCCATCCGCCGGCTGCCCGGCGTGGAGCACACGCTGACCACCGCAGGCGGGAGCGCCGACAAATCCGTGAACAACGCAAAAATCTACGTGAAGCTGACCGACATCGACCAGCGCCCGCTCTCGCAACTTGACCTCATGCAGCGCACCCGCGAGCTGCTGAAGAGATTCCCGCCGGAGGTGCACAGCAGCGTGGAACTGGTGAGCGCGGTGGGCGGCACGCAGAGCAACGCCGACGTGCAGTACTTCATCCAGGGGCCCGATCTGCGCAAGCTGGCGAGCTATTCCGACGCGCTGCTCGCAAAGATGAAGACCATCCCCGGGCTCACCGACGCCGACTCCACGCTGCGCAGCGGCCAGCCCGAAGTGCGCCTGGACGTGGACCGCGCGCGGGCCGCCGATCTGGGCGTCTCCGTGGCCGACATCGAGCAGGCTCTCAATACGCTGGTGGCCGGGCAGGTGGCCTCCACGTTCAACGCGGGCGAGGACCAGTACGACGTGCGCGTTCGTGCCCAGGAGCAATTCCGCGGCAGCGTGGAGGGCCTGGCGAAGATGACCGTCCCTTCGACGAAAATCGGCTCGGTGGGCCTGGACGAAGTGGTGCACGTGCACCCGGGGACCGGCCCGTCGTCCATCAATCGTCTGGGGCGGCAGCGGCAGGTGACCGTCACCGGCAACGTGCTTGCGGGAGGGTCGCAGGCGGCCATTCTGAGCCAGCTCGCGCAGTCCACTAAAGACCTCGGCATGGAGCCCGGCTACAGCTCCGGCGCCACCGGCATTTCCAGGGAGCTGCGCCGCACCGGCTATTACTTCGCGCTGGCGTTTTCGCTGACCTTCATCTTCATGTACATTGTGCTGGCGGCGCAGTTTGAATCCTTCATCCACCCCATCACCATCCTGCTGACGCTGCCTCTCGCCGTGCCGTTCGGCATCGTGGCGCTGCTGATCGCAGGCCAGACGGTCAACATTTTCACCGGGCTCGGACTGCTATTGCTGTTCGGCATCGTCAAGAAGAACGCCATTCTGCAGATTGACCACACCAACGGCCTGCGGGCTTCGGGAATGGCGCGGTATGAGGCCATTCTCCAGGCCAATCGCGACCGGCTGCGGCCCATCCTGATGACCACCATGGCGCTGGTGGCGGGCATGCTGCCGCTGGTAATTTCGCGCGGCACGGGCGCGGCGACGAACCGCTCCATCGGCGTGCTGGTGGTGGGCGGCCAGTCGCTGTGTTTAGTGCTGACGCTGCTGGCCGTTCCGGTGTTCTATTCGCTGTGGGAAGACCTGGGCGAGTGGGTGAAGTCACGGCACTGGCGAAGGGCCGCGCGGGTGGAAGAGGTGGTGGCGCAATGAAGTTTATCCGCTCTCTTACGTTCGCGGCTCAGTTACTTGCGTTCGGCCAGGCCGTGCAGGTGGAACCGCTGAAGGAAGTGCAGCTCCAGCCGCGCGTGGGCATCCTGACCGAGACCACCCTCACGCTTCCGGAGGCCATCGAGCGCGTGCTGGCCAGCGATCGCGATCTGGCCGTCTCGCGCATCGGGCGCGAAGAGGCCGTCTACAACGTCAGCGCCGCGAAGGGCGTCTACGATCCGGTGATTGGGATCAAGGCGTATCACACCAGGCAGGTGTCGCCCGTCGCTTCTATTCTGCAGGGGTCGCTCAGCGGCGAACTGGCGCGGACGGAACTGAACGCCACACCGCAAATTAGCGGGCTGTCTCCGTGGCTGGGTGGCTCGTATTCGCTCTCCTTCGCCAACTCGCGGCAACAGAACGACAGCCTGTTCAACACGTTCAACCCGATGTACGCCACATCGGTGAATCTCAACCTCACCCAGCCGCTGTGGCGCGGGCTGCGCTTCGACGAAAACCGGCATCGCCTGCAGGTGGCGCGCAAGAATCGGCAGATCAGCGAGCAGCAGCTTCGCCAGCAGACCATCCAAATTGTCACTCAGGCGGTGGAGGCGTACTGGGAGCTGAACTACGCCTGGCATAATCTCGAGGTGCAGACGGAAGCGGTTCGTCTGGCCGAGCGCCAGTATGCGAGCAATCGCCGCCTGGCGGAACAGGGGATTCTGGCGCCCGTGGACGTTGTCGCCGCGCAAACGCAGGTGGCCACGTTCCAGCAGCT
>CAYVPZ010000783.1:0-2464 GCA_964453955.1 uncultured Solibacteraceae bacterium
GGGAAGGCTCAAGGAACAAAGGTTGCTCCCCTGCCAACACCCCCTGAAGTTGCAGTTACCCTTGACGTATCTTCTTTGACCCAATCAACAGAATCCCTGCCCAACCAGGTTCCTTGAGCTTTGGACCGGCAACGGTCCAAAGCTCTTCCCATTTTTTGACACCCGATGCGGCACGAGCGGCACAGCGTTAGTGGCTGCCCGATTGCTTAGTACCAAAGCTGTAGATGGCGTTTCTGCCCAGGCCGGCAGGAAAAGTCATCGATAGGAGGCAAACGGGCTATCCGCGCGTCGTTGGCTCGTCGGTTGCTGTCAATTTCCCGACATCCACTGCTCCTAAGCAGCCCGTGTAACCCATGATCTCGGCTCTGGTTTTCAGCAACAACACGCCCCTGACGAACTATGTGCGGGGCGTCTGCACGGCGTCGGCGGAAATCTCCATTGTGGGAACTCTCGACAGCGTCCGCACGGGGTACGCGATTGCCCGGCAACTATCGGCCTGGGCGCCGGAACTGGTGCTGCTGGACATTGGCGAGGAAAGCGAGCAGAACCGGGCTGGCGCCGTCGTGCACCAGATCCGCACCGAGTCCCCGTCGACGGCCATTGTTCCGATCAGCGCGCAATCCAGCCTGCGCGTGCGTCAACTTACGGAGACCGTGGGACTGGTTCCGCCGCTCGCGCCGCCGTTCTCGAGCGACGACCTCGAAGCCGCGGCCATTGAGGCGCTGGGCGCCACCATGGACGCGAAGCAGGGGTTTCTGGCGGTCTTCGCGCCGGCTCGTCCGGGATCGGGCGCCACCACGGTTGCGCTCAACGCGTCCTGGCAGGTAGCGCGGAACCGCAGCTTCCGGACGCTGTTCATCGAAGTGGACGAAGAAATGGGCGCCGCATCCATCCTGCTGGACAACGGGGAGACGGCGGTCGCCGCCGGCGACGATCAGGGCTTCCTGACGGAGGCGGGCTTCAAACAGCACGTTCACCATCTGGGGCCGCTTCATGTGATCACCGGCGTTCGCCTGCGCGCGCTGACGAACATGAAACGCTGGGCGGTGCTGCGGCTGGTGAGCTGCGCCAGATCGCATTACGATTTTGTTTTTGTCCGCGTCCCTTCCCTCAATCATGTCTGTGTGAAACCGTTGCTGAGCATCTCCCGCAGGATCTGCATCACCGCCACGCCCGACGTGCCGTCGCTGGCCATGGCCCGGCGGAGGTGTGCCGAACTCCGGGAGGCGATGGGGCTGGCCCGCGTGGTGCTGGTGGTGAATCGCTGTAACGGAGAGTTCGCGGAACGCCACTTCCGCAATCTGCTGGATCACGACAATATCGAACTGGTGCCCGATGCGCCGCGGCAAGTGCAGCAGTCGTTCCGGGAATCCGGCGTAGTGGAAGTGGGCGGACCGTTTGCGCGGGCCATCCACTCGGTGGCTTCGGCGGTAACCGGGAGCGCCAGCGCGTGCCCGCCTCCGCCCAGCCGGGGGAGCCTGGCGCTGCTCGCGCGATTGTTCGCTCCCGAGGGCACCTGATCCGATTCTCTTGTGGGCGGCCAGGCCCCACGGCGAAGTGTCATCGCGACCAGGTGAGCCCGCGGCCAAGCACGAAGATAAACAAAAGGCTGGCGACGGCGGCAGTGGCGATCCACGCCGGGCTGCGCCGCACCGGCCCAACCTGCTCTTCCGCACTCGGGCGGCGCATCATGCTCGGAAGGCTCAGCAAACCGGCATTCGCGCCCAAAGTGGACGGCAGCGGCGACGCCACGACATAGAACAATCCGATTGGATTCAGCAAACCCCCGGCCCCGGCCAGAATCCCGTCCGTAAAGTAAGGCGTCCAGCACAACAGCCGAAGCCTTCGCGAGTTCTCAACTCTTCCCCGAAACGGCTTCAGGCTCCGAGCCACTAGCAGCATGGATGCGTAGTAGGAGACGACGCCAAGGACCACCAGCCCGAGCTGCCACATCCAGTGCGGCTCGAAGCCCCGAATCACCGCCGCCCAATCGCCAAAATTGAAGACGCCGGAAAACAAGAAGTAGCCCGTGCCGGTGAATAGATTGCCCGCCATCGCCAGAACCAGGAAGTAACGAGTGGCCGGTCCGAAGCGCTGGGGCCTGAGCAGGAGGAGCCAGAAGACCCCCGCGAAAAGAAGATTGACCACCGTGCCATTGGCGGAAATCAAGCGCGTGTCGATATCGGCCTGCAGGGCGACCGTGCTCAGGGTCAAGCGATGGGCTCCACTCAGCCACGCTGTCACTCCGTGGCCCAGACCCTCGTGCAGAACATCCTGAAGGATACAGGCGAGCGCGGAAATGGCGATCACCGTCAGCCGGTCATCCTTCGCGGAAACCACGCTCGCGGCGGGCACACCGTCTCTTATAACATGCCCCGCGGGGCGAACGGAGGTCCGCCCCATTCATGGTTCCGAAACCGCGCTACTGCGCCGGCACCGGCACGGGCAGCACCGTCACGGTGGC
>CAYVPZ010000784.1:0-2457 GCA_964453955.1 uncultured Solibacteraceae bacterium
TCCTCCAGACGGTGAGTCATCTCGATACGATGAGCGAACGGGAACTGCGCCACGTAGTCGGGATAGCGCCAGAATTCCAGCCGGCTGGTCAGCCAGGCTCCGAATTCGGTGGCTTCGAGGGCCACCACCTCCCAGCGGTCCGAGTACTGCAGGAGACCGTGAATCGGCAGGCCATTGCCGTCCCGATGCACGTTGTTCAGCTCCGCGTTGAGCAGATACTTCCGGCCGTTCGCCCAGTAGGCGTCGCCATCGAGACGGTTGGCCCAGGGCGCGAGGAATGGACTGCCCAGATGGACGGGGTGGGCTTTGAACTCGGCCAGGCTCTGGTACGGCGTCCAGAAGACATTGGTCCCGTTGACCTTCATTTCGAAGGCGTTGTTTCCGATGGCGGGCACGATGGACACCTGGGTGTTCCGCCGGGTGTCGGTGAGGCGCGCCACCTCAATTCCGTCGAGGGAAACGCGCGCCGCGGAGTAGTTGGGGGCTTCGCTCATGGTCTGCTTTGATTTCAGCAGATTTGACAAAGCCCCGGGGGAGTTAGGTCGCGCACCCCGAGGTGGCCACCTGGCGCTGCCGGCTGGCGACGCGGACCATGGCCTCGAGACTTCGCTCGACGTCGCCGACGGTTGTGGCCCAACCGGACACGCTGATGCGCATGGCGGCGCGTCCATGCCAGAAGGTGCCGCCGCACCAGCAGGTTCCGTCCTCCTGAATGGCCGCGATCACCGCGCGGGTGGTTTCGTCGTCGCCGAAAGACACCAGCACCTGGTTGATGACCACGTCGTTGAGGATCTCAAACCCGGCCGCGCGGAGGCCTTCCGCAAAACGGGCCGCATGCCGGCAGGTGCGCTCAATCAGGTCGGCCACGCCGGAGCGGCCCAAAGACGCCAGCGCCGCCCAGACCTCCACGCCGCGGGCACGAACGGACATGCCCGGCGTGAGGAACCCGGGATCGCGCCGGCTGCCCCGCTGCAGGTAGGCGGCGTCGCCACTCATGGCATCGCGAAGATGCCGGGCCTCGCGCACCACGGCGATGCCGCTGTCGTAGGGGACGTTCAGCCACTTGTGCCCGTCGAACGACCAGGAATCGGCGTCGGCCACGCCGCGCGCCAGATGAGCGCGCTCGGGCGCGGCCGCGGCCCAGATTCCGAATGCGCCATCCACGTGCACCCAGGCGCCGGCAGCGTGCGCCGCCGCGCAGATTTCCGCGGCGGGATCGAACGAGCCGGTGTTGACGTTTCCCGCCTGCGCGCAAATCAGCGTGGGGCCGCTGAGGCGAGGCAGCGCCTCCGCGCGCATGCGACCCTGGCCATCGGCGGGAACGCGGACCACCCGCTCGCGCCCCAGGCCGAGCAGTCCGAGCGCCTTGTGCACGGAGACGTGCGTTTCCTCGCTCACCACCACGGTGATGGGCGGAGCGCCGAACAGACCCTGCGCGTCGACGTCCCAGCCCTCCCGCAACAGCAGAGCGCGCCGGGCCGCCGCGAGCCCTGCGAAGGTGGCGACGGTATCGCATCCAACAAACCCTACACCGGATTCGCGAGGAAGGCCCAGAATTTCCAGCAGCCAGCGCGATGCGACGTCCTCGACCGCCGCGGCCACCGGCGAAGTGACCGCCATCACCGCGTTTTGATCCCAGGCGGCGGCCAGCCAGTTGGCGGCCACCGTGACCGGCAGGCTTCCGCCCATTACGAACCCGAAATAGCGGCCGCCCGTGGTGGCCACGGTGGCCGGCGAGCCCAGACGATCCAGAGTGTCGAGCACGGTTTCCGGATCCACGGGCGCGTCCGGCATTTCCACGTCGAACCCGCGCAGCGCGCGCACCGCATCGGCCGATGGACCCGCGCGGCGTTCGCCGATTTCGCTCAGATAGCGCGCGGAACGGCGGGCGGCGGATTCCAGCAGGGCGGGATTGCAGATGGAGTCCTCTTTCACACATGCATCGTAGCCGGATTTCGTCATGCATAACAGATGCAGAATGGCGGATTTGATACCATAACAGTTGCCATGGCCGAACCGGACCGAACTTACCTGTACCGGGCCGTATCCGGCCGCATTGCCGGCCTGATCGACGAGGGCGTGCTGCGCCCCGGCGAGCGAGTGCCGTCGGTGCGGCGCACCAGCGCGCTGGAGGGCGTCAGCGTCTCCACCACATTGCAGGCGTACATGCTGCTGGAAAGCCGGGGTTATATCGAGGCGCGCCCGCAATCGGGCTTCTACGTGCGCTCCCGGCAAACCGCCCTGCCGCCGGAACCGCGCACATCGGCGCCCGGCCGCCAGGCCACCAGGGTGGGCGTGAGCGGCCTGATGTCGAAACTCCTGCAGGCGGCGGCCGATCCGAACGTGGTGCCTCTCGGCGCCGCGTGTCCGTCACCGGACTTGTTGCCGGGCCCCCGGCTCAATCGCATTCTGGCCGGTTTGATCCGCCGCTCGGGCAGCCAGATCAACGGATACGAC
>CAYVPZ010000785.1:0-2455 GCA_964453955.1 uncultured Solibacteraceae bacterium
GGCGCCAGCCGCGTCTGCGCGATCCTGTAGTGGTGCCCACCAACCGCCTCGCCGCCGAGAAGAGCCCCTACCTTTTGCAGCACGCCCACAACCCCGTGGACTGGTACCCCTGGGGCCCCGACGCGTTCGACAAGGCCGCCCGCGAGGACAAGCCCATCTTCCTCTCCATCGGCTACTCCACCTGTCACTGGTGCCACGTCATGGAGCACGAATCGTTCGAGAACGACGCCATCGCCGCCCTGCTGAACCGCCAATTCGTCGCCGTGAAGGTGGATCGCGAAGAGCGCCCGGACATCGACCGCATCTACATGACTTTCGTGCAGGCCACCACCGGCAGTGGCGGCTGGCCCATGTCCGTGTTTCTCACGCCCGGCCGCAAGCCGTTCTTCGGCGGCACCTACTTTCCGCCGGACAACCGCTACGGCCGGCCCGGCTTCCCGGCGCTGCTGGCGCACGTGGCCGAGGCGTGGAAGGCGGATCGCGCCCGCATCGAGGCGTCCGGCCGCGATATCGTGGAACAACTTCGGCAAGCCACCTCCACCGCCGCTACGCACGCGACCATTCTCGATGACCAGACTCTCCTCGACACCTGCTTCCACGCGCTCCGCCGCTCCTACGATCCGGCGCACGGCGGCTTCGGTGACGCGCCCAAATTCCCCCGTCCCGTGGTGTTGAATTTCCTGCAGCGCTACGCCGGCGCGGCGGGCAACGAGGAAGCCCGCGACATGGCCCTGCACACGCTGCGCGCCATGGCCGCCGGCGGCATGCACGATCAGCTCGGCGGCGGCTTCCACCGCTACTCGGTGGACGAAACCTGGTTCGTCTCGCACTTCGAAAAGATGCTCTACGATCAGGCCCAGCTCGCCATCTCGTACCTCGAGGCATATCAGATCACTCGCGACGAATCGTACGCCGCCGTGGCGCGCGACATCCTTACTTATGTGCTGCGCGACATGACCGCTCCCGAGGGCGCGTTTTACTCGGCCGAGGACGCCGACAGCCCGCTGCCGGAGGATCCTTCAAAAAAGGGGGAGGGCGCGTTCTATCTGTGGCGATGGGAGGAAGTGGACCACGAGGCCCTGCGAACTCGTTTTGGCATGGAGCCCGACGGCAATGTCCACCACGATCCCCACGGCGAGTTCGCGGGCAAGAACATTCTCTATGCGGCGCGCGCGGTGGACCACCCGTCTCTCGCCGCCTCGCGCGCGAAGCTGCTGGCCATCCGTTCCGCCCGCCCGCGGCCCTATCGCGACGACAAAATCCTGACCGCCTGGAACGGGCTCATGATATCGGCGGTCGCCCGCGCCGCCCAGGTGCTCGACGAATCTGCGTATTCCGAGGCCGCGCGCCGGGCCGCGCAGTTCTTCACCTCGCGCATGTGGAACGGCACGGTCCTGCTGCGGCGGTTTCGCGACGGCGAGGCGGCCATCGCCGGCTTCCTCGACGACTACGCGTTCCTTGCCCAGGCCTTCCTCGACCTCTACGAAACCGATTTCGATCTGGCCCACCTCCAAACCGCCATCGCCCTCACCGAGCGCATGCTGGCGCTGTTCGAAGACCGCCAGGAAGGCGCCTTCTTCAGCACGTCCGAGGGCGACCCCGACCTGCTGCTGCGTATGAAGGACGATTACGACGGCGCCGAACCGGCCGGAAACTCCGTGGCCATCCTGAACCTGCTCCGGCTCGCCCGCATCACCCGGCGGCGCGACTTCGCCGAGGCGGCCGACCGGGCCCTGCAGGGCCTCGCCTCGCGCATGACCTTCCAGCCGGTGGCGGTTCCGCAACTGCTGGTGGCGCTGATGTTCCGTCAGGCGCCGCCGCTCCAGATCGTGCTCGCCGGAGCGCGCAACGCGGAAGGCACACGCGCCTTTCTGCGCCGGCTGCGCGAGCGTTTTCTGCCCCATGGCGTCGTATTGCTGATCGATTCCGCGGCGGCGCGAAAAACGCTCGCGGCCTTCGCCCCGGAGCTGGCGGGCATCGAACCGGCCGGTCAGGAACCCACGGCGTACGTGTGCCGCGATTACGCCTGCGATCTGCCCACAACAGATCCGGATCGCTTTGCCGCGCTGCTGCCCGCCATTTAACTGGCCGTCGTAGTTAATTGCCGGATAAAAAGCAAAAGTAAAAACATTTGCACCTCGCGAGGCAGGTCGTCCGGCAGGTCCGCGGTAATGTCCCTGGTACGGTGGAGAACGGGGCCGGACGAAATAGTGCCGGTCTGCGTCTCATTCTCAAACAGGCCAAACTTCGTTGCCACCAACACCGTCGCCCTGAACGTCCACTCTCTGCCGCCGCAGGTTACGACGTAGTTGTTCAGGAACGGCTTCTGCCGTGCGGTTGCGATCGTCGTGTCGCCGGACTGCAGTTGGAATGTGGGCCCGAGAAACCCGGAGTGCCTGCTGCGGAAGCTCCGCTCGCCCAGTTGGAATGTCGATCGGGTGTCATTGATGGTTCC
>CAYVPZ010000786.1:0-2453 GCA_964453955.1 uncultured Solibacteraceae bacterium
CCGTGGCGGCGGCGGTGGTCATCGGTAGGCAGCGAGAGGAAATCATGACGAAATCTAATACTATTTTCCGGAACGACTCCCCGCGAATCGCGTGGCTCCTGGCCGCCGGTTTGGTGTTTGGGGCGCAATCAGCCCCAAAGAGCAGTCAGCGGACATTTGCAACCCCGCAAGAGACCATTCAGGCGACGATTGATGCCGCGGAACACAACGACACCGCGGCCCTCCTTCAGCTTTTCGGACCTGAGGGCAAGGACATTGTCGAATCCGGCGATCCCGCGCAGGACAAGGACCATCGCGCCGAGTTTGCGCGGTCGGCTCACGAAACGCTTCAGATCGATGCGGACCCGCTGACTCCCGACAGGGTGACCTTTACGGTGGGCAGCCAGGAGTGGCCGTTTCCGGTTCCCGTGATTCGCAGGGACGGAAGATGGCGCCTTGATTCGGCCAGCGGGACGGTCGAGATTCTCGCGCGCAGGATTGGCCGGAACGAATTGAATGCAATGGAGGTTTGCCGGGGCTACGCGGAGGCGCAAATGGAATACTCCGCCGGGGCGCGCGACGGCGACCATGTCCTCAAATATGCGCAGAAGATCGTCAGCACGCCGGGCAAGCAGGATGGGCTGTATTCGGACAGCATTCCCGACAGTCCGGTTTCGAAAGCTTTCGCCGAGGCCGCAGCCGCGAATTCGCTGACAGCGGGCAAGAAGCCGCAGCCGTACCACGGATATTACTATCGCGTCCTGAAATCGCAGGGGCCGGACGCTCCCGGCGGAGCTTTCGATTATGTCGTGAACGGCAAGATGATTGGCGGCTTCGCCCTGGTCGCGTGGCCGGCGGAGTATGGCGTGTCGGGAATCCGGACTCTCATCATCAATCACGATGGAGTGGTTTACGAAAAGGACTTGGGGGCCTCGACGGCCGTACAAGCCCGCCAGATGACCCGCTTCAATCCCGACAGATCCTGGGAGCAACTGGTCCTCGAGTAGCTTTACAAATCGATCCGGGAGGACATTCAGGTCGGGAGATTCCGTTTTGGAGGTGCAGCCTTTGCACATCCGCTCGTGGCCCAGCCCGCGCAGCCCTGATACGGCAGGGGTTCCGTTCTGGACTATCTCGTGCACATAGCCACCAGCGGCCCGTACGGGCGCAAGGGATGGCATGAAGATGGCATTTGCCGAGATGGCCGGGTTTCAGGAGATTCTCAAGCGAAAAGAGGCTGAACTCCTACAGGTGCTGCGCACGCGAGAAGGCATCGCTATCGAGAAGAGCGCGGATCAGATGGATGAGATTCAGTATGCGTCGGAACGCTATATGGCGATGCGAAACGTGGACCGTGATTCCAACCTGCTGCGCGACGTGAAAGCCGCGTTGCGGCGGATTCAGGACGACAGCTTTGGAATCTGCATCGAGTGCGAATCGGCGATCAACCCAAAACGCCTCGCGGCCGTGCCATGGGCATCGCGTTGTATCCAGTGCCAGGACGCTGCCGACAGGGATGGGCAGACCGGCACGGAAGTTCTCAGCGAGACTCTCGTCGAAGCCGCCTGAATGAGCGGTATTGCGGCAGGCCCGTCGCCCGCCTTCACTGTTTGATGAGCCGCCCGCTATCGCGACCAGAAAGTAAAGGAATAAGGTGGGTCCAAGTGGTGAAAACAGCCTCCAGTATTCAAACCATCGCGTTTCTCGGCAATTACTTGCCGCGCAAGTGCGGCATTGCTACGTTCACCTCCGATCTGCTTGGGGCCGTGGCAGCGCGGCATCCCCAAAGCCGGTGCTTCGCGGTGCCGGTGAACGACACCAACGGGTGCTATCGATATCCGGACGTCGTTCGCTTCGAGATTGAGGAGCAGGATCCCGGATCTTACCAGCGCGCAGCGAGCTTCATGAACGGCAGCGACGTAGACGTTGTCTCGCTCCAACACGAGTTCGGGATTTACGGCGGGCTGGCCGGCAGCCACTTGTTGGGGCTGCTGCGGGAGTTGAACGTGCCGGTCGTTACCACGCTGCACACCGTCCTTCGCAAGCCCAACGCCGACCAGTATCGCGTAATGCGAAGATTGATCGCCCATTCAACCCGGTTGGTGGTTATGACGGAGCGCGGACAAACAATCCTGCAGGACGTCTACCAGGCGCCGCAGGCGAAGATCGATCTCATCCCGCACGGTATTCCCGACGTGCCATTGGTCGCTCCGGATCATTACAAGGACCAGTTTGGCGTGGGCGGGAAGAAGGTCTTGCTGACCTTTGGGCTGCTGTCGCCGAACAAAGGGATTGAACACGTGCTCAATGCTCTCCCGGACATTGTGGCGGAGTTTCCGGACGTGGTCTACATCGTGCTGGGCGCCACCCACCCCAACGAACTGCGCACGCGAGGCGAAACCTATCGCCTCGGCCTCGAAGCTCTCGCAAGGGAGAACGGAATCCAGAACAATGTCATCTTCCATAACCGCTTT
>CAYVPZ010000787.1:0-2437 GCA_964453955.1 uncultured Solibacteraceae bacterium
AGCGAAGCGGTGCGGATCTTCTGGTGATCGGCGAGCCGCGCGTTGGCCTGGCGAACGACATCGTCAAGGTCCGCGCCGGGCGCGAGCAGCAGCACCGCATGCACGCGATCCGTGCCGATCACCGCGGCGTCGCGCACCCCGGACAGCGCGAGCAGCACGCGCTCCACATCCTCGGGAAAGACGTTCAGCCCTTCCGGCGTGACGATCATTTCCTTCTTGCGGCCAATGATGGCGAGCTGACCCCGCTCATCCATGGTTCCGATATCGCCCGTGTGAAACCAGCCGTCGGCATCGAAGGCCTGTTCCGTCTCCGCCGCCGCGTTGTAATAACCCTTCGTCACGTTGGCTCCGCGCACCAGGATCTCGCCATCGGCGGCGATCTTCACCTCCACGCCCGCGATGGGCTTGCCCACGGTCCCCTTGCTTGCGTGGAACGGGTGGTTCAGCGTGACGATGGGCGCGGTCTCGGTGAGGCCGTAGCCCTGAATCACCAGAAAACCGAGATTCGCCCAGAATGTTTCGACGTCCGGAGCGAGCGGCGCCGCGCCCACGATGAACGCCCAGAATTTCCAGCCGAAGGCGTTGTGAACGCGGCGGTGCTTCCACCAGCGCTGGTACCACTTGCCCTCGGCGGTGGGAGGATTCGCGCGCAGATCCGGAAAGCGCTGCAGGATGTGCTCGCGCAACACTTCCAGAATCATCGGCACCGAGACCAGCACGGAGATGCGCCGCGTGCGGATCTGCCGCAGGATCTCCGCCGGGTTGTAGCCGCGCATGAACACCACTTCGCCGGCCAGCATGGGCGGAATGAACGTGGCCATGGCCTGACCGAACATGTGGCTGAGCGGCAGCAGGTTCAGGAAGCGCACCGGGAAGAAAGGCCACGCCCATTTTCTGTGCTTGCGCACTTCGCGCTCCACCGGGACGATGTTCGCGAGGATGTTGGAGTGGGTGATGAGGACGCCCTTCGGATCGGAGGTGGCGCCGGAGGTGAAGATGATTTCGGCGATGGTCTCCGAGTCGATGTGGGGCAGGCTCTCAGCCTGCAGCGGCCTCTCAGGCCGCCTTGAAACGAGCGGGACGACGCGAACCCCGCCGTCGAGATCCAGCGTCGGCGCCTCCGCGCCCGCCAGCACCAGCTTCGCTTCGGTGATTTCGCAAACGCGGCGGACGAAATCGAGCGGAGACCGGAAGTCCACGGGAACGACGATCACGCCCTCCAGCAGACATCCCCAGAACGCCATCACCCATTCGGGCCGGTTCTCCCCATACAGCACCACCTTATGGCCGGGTTGAAGCCCTTCGGCGCGAAGCCACGCGGCGAACGCGCGCGCGCGTCGCACCACCTCGCCGTAACGGAAGGTCTCGCTGCGAAAGCCGTCGTCGTAGATGAGAAAGCGCCCGGGGTTCTCGTCGAAATCCGCGAAAAAGTCGAGCAGCGTGTCGCGCCGCATCCATACTCATGTTGCCACGCGCGCGGCCATGTCACACTGAGAGCGTGAGCCCGCTCCATCGCCCTATTGGCGTGTTCGATTCCGGGGTCGGCGGATTGACCGTGCTGAAGGCCCTGCGCGCCCGGCTTCCCGGTCACGACTTCATCTACTTCGCCGACACCGCCCGCGTGCCATACGGGCGCAAGCCGCGCGCGATGGTGACGCAGTTCGCCTGGCAGATTACGCAATTCCTTCTCGAGAAGGACGTGCGCGGGATCGTGATTGCGTGCAACACGGCATCGGCGGCGGCGCTGCCGGAACTGGCCACCGAAACCCCGGCGCCGATGTGGGGCGTCATCGAGCCCGGCGTGGAAGCGGCGCTGCGGGCCACGCGGAGCGGCCGTGTGGGCGTCATCGGCACGCGCGGCGCCATCGCCAGCGGCGCCTATCAGCAGCGGCTGGCCGCGCACGGCCTGAGCGTCTGGGCGCGGGCCTGCCCCATGTTCGTTCACCTGGTGGAGGAAGGCCTGGCGGATTCCGCCGAGGCGGAGTTGCTGGCGCACCACTACCTGGACGATCACCCGCGCGTCGATACGATGATCCTCGGCTGCACGCACTACCCGGTGCTCAAGCCGATAATTGGGCGCGTGCTGGGGCCCGGCGTGGAACTGGTCTCCAGCGACGAGGTCACCGCCGAAGTGGTTCGCAACGCGCTGAGCGCCTCCGGCGATCTCGAGGAATGCGGCACACCCGGCCGCGTGCTGCACTACGTGACCGGCGATCCGCTGGCCTACCGTCACACTGCGGCGGTGATCGGCGGAACCGACGGGAAGATTGTCGCGCTGGACGTTACCACGCTGGCGTGGACCACGGATGCCGAGGAGTCCGTTGTGGTGGAGGGCTGCTGATCCGCGCGAGCGGCGGCGGGCGCGCGCATAGCACATGCTAAAATGTTCGTGAAGTTCCCGCCCCGTTTCCCCGGTCGTCTAATGGTAGGACAGCGG
>CAYVPZ010000788.1:0-2436 GCA_964453955.1 uncultured Solibacteraceae bacterium
GGTGTCGCCGTTGAGCGCCGCCCGCGCCGAACCCGACAGGATGATGAACTTGCCCACTCCCACCAGCAATTCCCGCCGATTCATATCCATGGCTTCGCCTCCGTTCACATGGCCGGACTATGAGGGTTGTGACACCCGCCGCAGGATTCGCCTCCGGCATGATCGCCGGCCACCTGCGGAAAGCTCTTCGGTTTGGCGGAGTCCGCCGCGTGACAGCGCATGCACAGCGTGGCCGGGTCGGGCTTCACCGCCTTGTGGGCGTCCGGATCGTCGGCGTGCGCCGCCAGCGGGCCGTGGCAGGCTTCGCAGGAGACCTGCGCGTGCTTCCCCTGGCTCTTCGCTTTAGCCTGCTCGTCGTGGCAGGCCTCGCAGGCCTCGTGTCCCGCAAAAGAGATCGGCCTGGCGCGGATGTCGTCCAGGGCGGGGGCGCGGTAGTGTCCATACCTGCCAAACCCGGCCGGGACGACGGCCTTCCGGATGGCGAGGAACGCGACAACGAGGATAGCCGCCAGCAGCGCCAGGCGGACCAGATGCTCCGATTCCCTGAGGATTTTCTTCACAGACGGCCTGTGCCGTGCAAGCCCGCTGCCAGTCCGAAGTGTCGTAAAACACTACGCTTTCGCCCGATCTTGGGTTATTCGGCGCATGACTGTAGCGCGATGCTACGCATCGGTTGGGGCTGCTGGGTCATACTGCGCGGGCGATCGGGATCCCGAATTCGGGCTGGCCCATTTCTATTGCGGCATGGCGCTCATGGCCGGCGGGAGTCCGGACACGGCGGTACGCCATCTGGCGCTGGCCCGGTGAGCTCATGGCGGAGGCCATGGACGTTCGGGCCATTCCTGGCGTGGCGCTGGCTCTGAGCGGCTACCGCCTGCGGGCCGCGCGCATCGACGCGGAGCTCGAAGAAGCGGCGCGCTGCCGGTACGTCGACGCTATAGCCGCGCGCTGTTGAAAGGATGCGCTGGGAATGTGCGCCGTCGCCGTCGGCCTGTCGCGGCAGGCCAGGGGAGACCATTCGCACTGGTTTTGTCTCGCGGCCGTCGATCCCAGGCTGGAGGCACTGCGGTCCGACAGCCCGGGTCCGGACCCTGTTACTGCGATTGCGCAGGTAGCCGCTCGTCGCCGTCATTCGTCGCCGTCATCTTGCCTGCACCGGCCAGATGTATTACGATGAGTTGCGCCGCTCCCGCATGGTGAGCCACCGGAGCGCTGCCACAAAAAAGCGTTTTCACGACCGGCGAGCCAATTGATTCACATATTATGAACGCCCTGGATTTAATAGAGGGACATTTACGGGAAAGTGCGGCGGTTAAGCGGGAATTAGCGCGAGTGGCCTCTCGGGCGATTGCCGAAGCCGGGAAACGCATTGCCGAGCGAGTGGCCGGGGGCGGGA
Source organism: uncultured Solibacteraceae bacterium (assembly GCA_964453955.1). GTDB lineage: Bacteria > Acidobacteriota > Terriglobia > Bryobacterales > Bryobacteraceae > CAWACP01. The sequence continues at coordinate 1,397 of CAYVPZ010000788.1, forward strand.
AGATCATGCTCTGCGGCAACGGAGGCAGCGCCGCCGACGCGCAGCATCTGGCCGCGGAGTTCACCAACCGGCTGCGAAGCTCGCTCGATCGTCCTCCCATCGCCGCTCTGGCCCTGACCACCGACACCTCGTTCCTCACGTCGCGAGCGAACGACTGCGACTTCGCGGATATCTTCGCGCGTCTGCTGGAAGGATTGGGCCGTCCCGGTGACGTGCTCATCGGCATCAGCACCAGCGGGAATTCCGTGAACGTGATTCGCGCTGTGTCCCGCTGCCAGGCGAAGGACATTCTGACCGTCGGTTTGCTGGGCGGCTCTGGCGGACAACTGGCCGGGTTAGTCGACTTACCGATAATCGTTCCCAGCGACAATACACAATACATTCAGGAATCGCACATCGCCATCGGTCATATCGTGTGCGAACTGGTGGAAGAGACGCTCTACGGTGGTTGAATCGCCCCCGCGGACCTCACGGTTAACCATCGCCCGCGGGCTTGCACCAGAACGTGCTGCGCGTTTCACTCGCGGCGCTTGCGTGCCTGTCTCCTCGTCGGGGCTAAACCGCGGACGATGCGGCCCGCTTCATTCGTTTTTCCGCCGGGCCTTCTGGCGTCACCTGAGGGTCGCCTCAACGCCGCCGCGCTCTTCGGCCTGCAACCAGCCTCCAATCCCGAGGCCAAAGGATTCGCCACTCCTCGGATGTTCGCCGGGAATCCCGAGATCGACCTCGGCGTTGCCGCCCGATCGAATCGGATCATCGGGCCCGGAAGTGGCCTACACGCAACCTTGATCGCGTCAGTTCCTTGACGTCCAACTTCCTCCTTCGATTTCGTAGCCGCGTTTTGTGCGGCCGCGGTGCTCACCATCGCCACAGCGGTAATCAGGATTGCGATAACCACGATAACCCATACGATATTCGTTCGCTTCAGCATGAATGACTCCTATGGAGGATACAGCCACACCACTCCTGCCTGGGTATGTTTGGTTGGCGTCCCCAGCGGGATTCGAACCCGCGTTATCGCCGTGAAAGGGCGGTGTCCT
>CAYVPZ010000789.1:0-2433 GCA_964453955.1 uncultured Solibacteraceae bacterium
CGCCAGCTCCCCTTGCGCACCGGCGTGTTCGGCGCCGAGCCGTGGACCGAAGCGATGCGCGCGCGTCTGGAAGCCATGGCCGGCATCAAAGCGTTCGACATTTACGGGCTTTCCGAAATCATCGGCCCGGGCGTGGCCATGGAATGCGAATGCCAGGACGGACTGCACATCTTCGAGGACCACTTCTACCCGGAGATCATCGACCCGGACACGGGCCAGCCGCTGCCGCCGGGCGCCGAAGGCGAGCTGGTTTTGACCACCCTCAGCAAACAGGCCATGCCGGTGATTCGCTATCGAACGCGGGACATCACCGCCCTGCTGCCCGATCCCTGTCCCTGCGGCCGCACCCTGCGGCGGGTGCGGCGCATCTCGCGACGCAGCGACGACATGCTGATCATTCGCGGCGTGAACGTCTTCCCCTCGCAGATCGAATCGGTTCTGCTGGAGATGGAGCACACCATGCCGCACTACCAGATCATCCTGACGCGCGAGCACGGGCTGGACCAGATGGAGATTCAGGTGGAGGTGACGGCGCGGATGTTCAGCGACACCGTGGGCGCGCTGGAAACGCTGAACGACCGGCTGTCCGACGCCATGGAGCGCGTCCTGCAGGTGCGCACGCGCATCACCCTGGTGGAGCCGCACACCATTCCGCGCAGTGAAGGAAAATCCCGCCGGGTCATCGACCGGCGCTCATCATGAAAGTCACCCAGCTCTCCATATTCGCCGAGAACAAGCCGGGCCACATTCTGGCGCCATGCAGGCTGCTGGCGGACAACGGTGTGGACATCCGGGCGCTGTCGCTGGCGGACACGCAACGCTTCGGGATTCTGCGCCTGATTGTTTCCGGCTGGCAGGCGGCCGCGAACCTGCTGGAAGAGGCCGGCTTTCTGGTGCGCGCCACCGAAGTGGTGGCGGTGGAGGTGCCCGATCATCCGGGCGGCCTGGTGCGGGTGTTGTCCGCCTTCGAGGGGACGCCCATTAACATTGAATACATGTATGCTTTCCCGGTGGCGCGCGAGGAGCGCGCCGTGCTGATTTTCCGGTTCGACGATCCCGATGCGGCCATGGAGCGGCTGCGGGAGGCGGGTATCGCCATGGCCGAGCGCGAAGAGCTTTTTGGGGCGGAAGCAGCCCGATAATGCCCATCGCCAATACCATCTCCGAGCAACTGGAGCGCGCCTCCTGGATACGGCGCATGTTCGAGGAAGGCGCGAAGCTGAAGCTTGAGCGCGGAGCGGAGAACGTCTTCGATTTCACCCTCGGCAACCCCGACGTGGAGCCGCCGGCCCAGGTTCTGGAGGCGCTCGGCCGCGTGGTCGCCGCCAGAAGGCCCGGCTCGCACGGTTATATGCCGAACGCGGGTTACGCGCCGGTGCGCGAAGTGATTGCGGCCAAACTGCGGCGGGAAACCGGCCTCGATTTCACCGCGGAAGACGTCTTCATGACGGTGGGTTCGGCCGGCGCCTGCAACGTGATCCTGAAATCGATTCTCGATCCCGGCGACGAGGTAATCGTCCTCACGCCGCGCTTCTCCGAATACCCGTTCTACGTGACCAACCACGCCGGGCGGATGGTTCCCGTGGAGACCGATGCGTCATTTCTGCCCGATGCGGAGCGCATCGCCGCCGCCGTGACGCCGCGCACGCGGGCCATTATTCTGAACACCCCCAACAACCCCACCGGCCGCGTGTACGGCGAAGGAGTTCTGCGCGACATCGATGCCGTGCTGGCGCGCGCGGGGCATCCCATCACGGTGATCAGCGACGAGCCCTACAAGGCGCTGGTGTACGACGGGCGGCGGCAACCGGAGGTGGCATCGTTCATCGCTCCCACCGCCATTTGCAATTCCTGGTCGAAGTCCCAGGGCATTTCCGGCGAGCGCATCGGCTACCTGGCGCTTTCGCCCCAGCTGCCCGACCTCGCCGATCTGCGGCGCGCCTGCACCTTCACCAACCGCATCCTCGGCTTCATCAACGCGCCGGCCATCTGGCAATGGGTGATGCTGGAGGCCGCCGATGCCACGGTGGACGTGGCCGGATATCAGCACAAGCGCGACGTGCTCTGCGACGCGCTGGCGGCCACGGGTTACGAGGTGACGCGCCCCGAAGGGACCTTCTACGTTTTTCTGAAGACGCCCATCCCCGATGACATCGCGTTTGTGCGTCTGCTCACCGCCGAAGGCGTGCTCGGGGTGCCTGGTACGGGTTTCGGACGCAGCGGCTACATTCGCCTTTCGCTCACCATTCCCATCGACCAGATCGAGCGTTCCATCGCCGGGTTCGAGCGCGCGTTTCACCTGCTACCATAAGCATTCATGCCCATATACCAGGTAGTCGTCCTCGCCATTATCCAGGGTCTCACCGAGTTTCTACCGGTGAGTTCCACGGCGCACCTCGCGCTGGCGCACTGGTTGTTCGGATGGGACTTCCA
>CAYVPZ010000790.1:0-2418 GCA_964453955.1 uncultured Solibacteraceae bacterium
TCTTTACCCACACGCGTAGCGTCCGCCGCGTCAGCGGCTTAGTTCAAACGGCGTTGTGGGAGATCACATTCGGGGACCCGGTACCCTTAATTCGACTCAAAATGCGCTCTCCGAGAACTGAGCACCACCCAAATGGCGCCGGCACCCTCAGAACAGCCCCCGCAGATCCGCGAACCTCTCCACCGTAATCATCCGCCGCCCGGCCGCCGGTGTCGCCACCTCCTCGTGCTCCAGACGCCAGGTGTGCGGGTGCGGCACCAGCACCGCGTTCAGGCCGGTTTCGAGGGCCGGGTTGATGTCCGATTTCGGCGAGTTACCGATCATCCACGTGCCCGCCGGCTCCAGACCGCGTTCCTCCACCAGCCGCTGATACGAGCGCGCGTCCTTCTCCTTCACGATGGCCGTGTGAGGGAACCAGCGGCGCAAACCCGAGCGGTCGATCTTCAGCTTCTGCTCATCCGGGTGGCCCTTGGTGAACAGCGTGAGCTGGTGTCGCGCGGCCAGGTATTCGAGCGTCTCGGCCACGCCGTCGATAACCTCCATGGGCGCTTCCAGAATGCGCTCGGCGAAGCGGGTGACGGTGATCAGGTCCTCCTCACGCACGTCGCGCTCGGCCAGCCGCTCATAGCATTGCCGCAGGTTGCGGCCGAAGTTGAGGGATCCGTAGCCGTGCACGCGCGAGTTGGCCAGTTCGATCTCGTCCAGCGCCGCGCGCACCTGGGCCGGGCTCAGCGCGGAATGGTCCAGAAAATCGCAGAAGTCCGCGAACGCCCGCTCGAAGTAGATATTGTTCTCCCAGAGGGTGTCGTCGGCGTCAATCAGTAGTTGGAGAGGATTCACAGCGTGCCGGCCGGCTTCCCGTGTCCGTTCAGCGGGGCGACGCTCCGCGCGTGGAGCGTCTGCCGATGCCGCGGCACCCACTCGCCGAGGAACTTCGCCATGCTGTCCATGCGGGCGGCCTCGGAGCGGGTGGCCAGCAGCCCCTGGCGGAAGTCGAGGTCGGGGACGATCTGGGCAAGCTGAAAGCTGAGCTGGGGATCGGTGAACTCGGGGCTCTGGAACGAAGGCGGCTCGGAAAGCTCGCACAGCTCGCGATAGCGGTCGAGCACCTGCTGGCGGAGGCCCATCTCGACGGGCTCGAACTCATCGTCGTCGAAATACTCCACGGCGCCGCGGAGGAACGGGCCCTCATCGTCCAGAGAGAGGATCTCGAACCTGCGCCGGCCCACCGTAAACAGATCGAGCCGGCCGTCCGGATAGCGGTGCAGCACTCTCTCCACGGCCGCCGTGCAACCCATGTTGACGATGCCCTTCTCGCCGGCCTGCACCACGCCGAACTCCATCTGGTTGTCCAGCACCTCGCGCATCATGTCCTTGTAGCGCTCCTCGAAGATGTGGAGCGGCAGAGGGGTTCGCGGGAACAGGACCGCCTGCAACGGGAACAGCGGCAACAGATCCTGTTGCATATGTAATATTATGGCTTCTTACCGTTCACCACGGCAACGAACCGCCCGGCCGCGCCGGTGTGTCCGCATGCAGATTCGCGACAAGGTCGTGCTCGTCACCGGCGCCTCCCAGGGGATTGGCGCGGCCACCGCCATGGCGTTCGCGAGGCGCGGCGCAAAGCTGGCGGTGACCGCGCGGTCCGAAGACCGGCTGCGATCGCTCGATGTGCCGGGCGCTTTCGTTGTCCCGGGCGATCTGCTGGAACCGGCCGACCGGCGCCGCGTTGTGGCGAGTACGCTCGCGCACTATGGGCGCATCGACATTCTGATCAACAACGCGGGTGTTGGGCTGTATGCGCCGGCGTATGCAGCGCCCATGGACCAGGTGCGCAGCATGTTCGAACTGAACTTCTTTGCCGCGCTCGAAATGGTGCAACTGGCTGGCGCGGCCATGCGCGAACGGGGCGGCGGCGCTATCGTCAACGTCAGTTCCATCGCCGGCAAGGTCACGCTGCCGTGGTTCACTCTTTACTCGGCCTCGAAGTACGCGGTATGCTCACTCACGGACGGCCTGCGAACGGAGCTGCGGCCGTTCGGGATTCACGCCATGGCGGTTTGTCCAGGCTATGTCCGGACCGAATTCCAGGCGCACGTGCTGGCCGGCCGCGCGCCGGCGGCTCTGGCGGGCGCACGCGACCGCTTTGCCATCACCCCGGCCCAGTGCGCCGAAGCGATCGCCCGCGGAGTGGAACGCAATGCCCGCACCGTGCTGACGCCGCGCGTGGGCTGGCTGCTGGTGGCGGGCGCGCGACTGTTGCCCGGCCTGGTGAACGCGCAACTGGAACGTAATTATCGGCGGACTCGATGATCCACAAACTCAAACTCACGCCCGGCATTTATCTGGTGGGCTTCATGGCCAGCGGAAAGACCACCATCGGGCAACAGCTCGCCTATGAGCTTGGCTGGGCGTTCG
>CAYVPZ010000791.1:0-2412 GCA_964453955.1 uncultured Solibacteraceae bacterium
GGTCCTGCGGCTTCACCCACGCGGACAGGCGATTGGGAGCGCGCTGCGGCGGGTCGAAATCGTAGCGATACTCGTCCTGCAGCTTCTGGAACCCGTCCGGGTCCTCCTCGTACATGGCCAGCAACTGTTCGGCGCGGCGCACGCGGAACCAGTAGGTGGGCGAGTAATCGCGCTCCATCTGCTCCGCCAGCGCCTGCCAGATTTCGCGGTTGTGCACGGGGCTGGAGGAGAAGAACACCTCGGCCACCGACGGCGGATTGCCCTTCAGGCCGCTGGCGTGGCGCGCCATATCCAGAAACTCGCCCACGCAGCCCTCGCCGCAATGATAGGCCCACACGGCCCAGTCCAGCCCGCCGAACTTCTGTTCCATGCCGGCCAGATACCGCGCCGCCGCGGGCAGCGCGCGCGCGGGATCGAGCCGCTCGTCGCGCACCAGAATGCGGTAAGCCGTCTTCACCTTGACGTTTCTGTATGCGGGCTTCCCGTGCTTCTTTTTCACCAGACGGCGTTCGGTATGCACCTTGTACTTCGTGCTGTAGACAATCTGCAGGCCCATCGCGTGCGCGGTGGCCTGCGAGATCTGCATGATGCCCTTCGGACCCGTGGGGCTTTCGGCGGCGGGATTGCCGAAGCTCTCCAGAAACGCGATGGCCGCGATCAGCGACCCGGGAATGCCGCTGCGGGCGGCCGCGTCGCGGACGATCTTCTGCATCTTCGGGCTGGTCATGCGTTCGGCCCCGGCCAGCGACCGCGCGTCGCGCATGATGGCGAACGTCTGGGCCTCGGTCATCAGCCGGATTCGCTCGTCCAGCATGAGGTCGGAGAGATCCTTGCGGTCCACGCCGATGGCGGTCAGCCGGTTCGACGGCGCGAAGGAATCCGCGCCCGCGCAGGGAAGCGCCAGCAAAACGGCCAGAAACAATGGAAGGACTTTGCGCACCATCGGAAGTATAGACGCATCCCGGCGTGGAAAGTAGTTCACTTCCGCATGAACCCGTCAATCCGTTCCACCGCCCGCATCAGATTCTCATACGAATTGGCGATGCTGAAGCGCAGGTATCCTTCGCCGTACTCACCGAAGGCCGTTCCGCTGAGCGAAGCCACGCCGGCCTTGTCCAGCAGCGCGTCGGCCAGCGCTTTCGATGTCCAGCCAGTCCCGGCGATGTTCGGGAACGCATAGAACGCGCCCTCGGGCAGCCGGCAGCGGAATCCGGGCACGCGGTTCAGCCCTTCGCAGAAGGCGTCGCGGCGGCGGCGGAATTCGCGCACCATCGCGGTCACCTCGTCCTGCGGCCCGTTCAGCGCCGCGATCCCCGCCCGCTGCGTGAAGCTGGCCGTGCACGATGTGGAATTGACCATCAGCTTGTTCACCGCCTGCACCATCCACCGCGGCATCACGCCGTAGCCCAGCCGCCACCCGGTCATCGCGTAGGTCTTCGAAAAACCGTCCAGAATAATGGTCTTCTCCAGCATGCCCGGCAGGCTGGCGATGGAGAGCGGCGGCTCGCCGAACCAGATCCGCGAGTAGATCTCATCGGAGAGCACCATCACGTCGCGCTCACGCAGGAGGCCGGCGATGGCGCGCACATCATCGGCAGGAATCACCCCGCCGGTGGGATTCTGCGGCGAGTTCAGAATCACCAGCTTCGTGCGGTCGGAGAGCCTGCGCTCCAGCACATCGAGATCGAAGGAGAACCCGCGCTCCTCCACCAGCGGCACGGGCACGGGCGCCGCGCCCACAAAACGGATCATCGACTCGTACGTGGGAAAACCGGGGTTCGGATAGATCACCTCGTCGCCCGGCTCCACCAGCGCCAGCATCGGGAAGAAGATCATCGGCTTGCCGCCGGGCACCACGCACACATCTTCGCCGTCGACGCGAACGCCGCGCGTCCGGCACACTTCGGCGGCGATGGCGTCGCGCAGATCGCCCAGCCCCTGCGGCGGCCCATACTGCGTCCAGCCGTCGTCGAGCGCCTGCTTGGCGGCCTCCACAATGTGCCGGGGCGTCTCGAAATCGGGCTCGCCGATTTCAAGGTGGATGATATCGTGCCCGCGCGCTTCCAGCGACCGCGCACGCACCAGCACCTCGAACGCGGATTCGGTGGCAATGCGCGACATGCGCTCGGCGAGGTTCATCACCGCAATCTTAGCCGCCGATGAACACAGATGTTTGCATTTCCCATCTGCGTTCATCCGTGTTCATCTGTGGCCAATTCTCGCCGGAAGTATGGCACCTCATCGCGAAGCTCCACAAACGTCACCGCATCGCCAATCCTCACCCGCTCGCCAACAATCCGCGCCGTCACACGCCGGTCCCCCAGATCCACAATCGCGATCTGATACGGCGCGTCGTTGACGTACCGTTCCGGCGGCGACCACACCACCGTCTCCGTGTACACCGTGCCGTTC
>CAYVPZ010000792.1:0-2407 GCA_964453955.1 uncultured Solibacteraceae bacterium
CATCGCGGGGTTCGCGGTTCTGGCCAGCAACGCACATGGCCTGAAGATACGTCACGCCGACATTGCCGACACTGGCTCGCACACCGCGCAAGGCCACAATAACGCCACCGGCGGCATTCTGATCGAGGAGGGCAGCAGCGATTTTGAAGTCAGCCACTGTACGCTGCGGGCGATTCGCGGCAACGGAATCTGGACGCATTCACGGGCCGCTCGCAACGTCAACGGGATTATCGATGGCAACACCCTCGGGGAGATCGGACGCGACGCCATTCAGGTGGGACACGCCAGCAACGTGCGGGTGACCGGCAACCAGGGATCGAAAATCGGATTCCCCGCCTCCGAGAGCGACGTGGAGGCGCTGGCCACTCCGGTGGGCATCGACACCGCCGGCAACGTGGACCACAGCGTGTACGAGGGGAACCGCTTCGAGGAGGTAAACGGCAAGTGCATCGATCTCGACGGTTTTCACGATGGCGCCGTGCGCCACAATACCTGCGTCAACCGCGGCCGCGCGGAAGACTATTCGTGGGGACATTTCGGCATCGTGATGAACAATTCGAATGCGGACATGGAGTCGCGTAACATTGTGATCGAGGGCAACGAGATCTCCGGTACGAAATTCGGGGGCATTTTTGTGATCGGCACGGGGAACACCGTCCGCGGCAACAGGCTGAGCCGGATCGATCTGGCGCACTGTCCCGAGGACGCCGCGCGGTTCGGCTGCGCCTGGCCCGATCAGCCGGGCGTTTTGGAATCGGGCATCTATCTGGGCAGCCAGGCGCAGCGGCCCGCGCCGGCCCGCGGGAACGTGGTGGAGCGAAACATCGTCAAGGGCTGGCGGATGCGGACGCGCTGCATCGGCTTCGCTCCGGGCGTGAGCGCAGCCCAGAATACCATCCGCGGCAACGAGTGTTCCGATGAGTAAGCCTTCCGTGCACGATGTCATGCGCGACGACTGGAACCGCCGGGCGCGCGAGGACGCCAACTACTACGTGGCCTTCGGTCGCCGCGGGCAGGACGAGGCCGAGTTCCTGGCCAGCGGGTCCTACATCGTCGACAAGATGGAGGACGAGTTGCAGCGCTTGCCGGCAACGGCGAACCGGCGCGCCTGGCGGGCACTAGAAATCGGCTGCGGTCCGGGCCGTCTGATGAAGCCGCTGAGCCGCGACTTCGGCGAAATTCACGGCGTGGACGTGTCAGACGAAATGATTACGCTCGCGCGGGAGCGGCTCGCCGGCATCGCGCACGCGCACGTTCATGTCAGCGCAGCCGGTCTGGCGCAGTTCGCCGACGAGTCCTTTGAGTTCGCCTATTCGTACGCCGTGTTCCAGCACATTCCGGATCGCGCCCTGATTTACGACTACATGTCCGAGATTCGCCGCGTCCTGAAACCGGGCGGCGTTTTTCGCGGCCAGTTCAATGGCCTGCCCGGCAGAGCTGGCGAAAAATATAACACGTGGGCGGGCTGCCGCCTCACCGCCGCCGAGATCCGCGAGTTCACTCGCGAGAACGGGTTCGATTTGCTGGAGCTCTCCGGGATGGACACGCAGTATCTGTGGACCACATGGCGCAAGCGCGCGCCGGGGACGGAACGGCCGCCGGCCGCCGCCAGCGCTTCGGTCCGGCGCATCACCAACGCCGTGGGCACCGAACCGGCGGTTACTACCACCGGCCGCTTTTCCGCGATATCGCTGTGGGTGGTGGGGCTTCCGCCACAGTGCGAGCTGAATGGGATCGCCGCGTTTGTCGGCGGCCGCGAGGCCACGCCGTTCTACATCGGATCGCCCATCTACGACGGCCTGCGGCCACAACTCAGCCTCGTCCTGCCGCAGGGGACGCCAACCGGTCTGCAGCCGATCCGCGTTCTCTGGAACGGCAGCGAACTGCTGCGGGCCACCGTTCGCGTAATCCCGCCCGGCCCACCGCTGCCGCGGGTGATCTCGGTCACCGATGCCGTCAACATTCTCTCCGCCGGCCAGGTGAACAGCGGGCTGGTGAAAGTAGTGACGGAGGAGATGGCCGACGCAAACATGTTTTTCGCCACCATTTCCGGAAGAGCGGTACGCGATCTGGAGTGGTGTCTCACCGACCCGGTGCCGCCGCGGTGCGAGTTCAACTTCGCCTTGCCGCCCGGTATTTCTCCTGGTACACACACTCTGGAGATCCGTTACGGGCGCCGTCTGTTCGTCTTCCCCATTACGGTTGCGTGAGCGCCCTTCAGAAAAGTCTTGCTTGGGACCCTATAAGCCGTGTTAATCTGACTGCAACCTGTTACGGAGGGATATCGTCGTACTCCAAGGGTGCTTTTGTCCTTAGATTTCCGGCGGGCCCCCGTAAGCTGGGCACCGTCTGCGGTTTCGCAACAGTGCCGCCGGTGAGCATCTTCCTCCGAGTGCTCACCGGTTTT
>CAYVPZ010000793.1:0-2402 GCA_964453955.1 uncultured Solibacteraceae bacterium
TGGACGCCGGCATCGAGAAAGTGGAGTTCCAGGGGGACCGTATCGTTCGCTCCACGGCGGTCCTGCCGGCCAATCCTCTGTCTGTGGAGGTCACCGCTTTCCATTGCTTTGACGCGGCGGGGCGCCTCTGGAGAGGCGGCGCCGACGGGGTGTATGTCCTCGACGGGGGCTCGTGGAGGCACCTGAGCATGGAAGACGGGATGATCTGGAACGACACCGACGGGGAAGCCTTCTGGGCCGATCCGGACGGCAGCGTCTGGATCGGCACCAGCGGCGGGCTGGCGCACTACCGGCCTTCGGGAAGCGGTCTGTCCAATCCGCCGGTTGCCGATCCAGTGATCACCGCGCTCGATATGGATCAGAAGCCGCGGGTGGTCAGGGCCGAGTTCTCCTCGCTCAATTACAAGAGCGAGCAACTGGTGCGCTTTTCATACCGGCTGGACGGCGAACTCTGGACCGACACCCCGGATCGGATCATATCCTTTGCCGGGCTTGCCCCAGGCCGGCATCGGCTGGAGATCCGGTCGCGGGTTCGCGATGGCCCGTTCTCGGCGAAACTGGCCGCAGTTGACTTCCGAGTGGAGCCGAAGTGGTGGGAAACGTGGTGGATGCGGGTATTCGCCCTGCTGCTTGCCGCCGCCGCCGTGTGGGGCGTCATTTTGTGGAGGAACCGGTTACTGCGGCATAGAAACCGCCAGTTGGAACTGGCCGTGCACGAACGGACGGCGGAACTGGAGTCGGAACGCACCAGGGTGCTGGAGGAGAAGAAGCGCGCGGACACCGCCAGTGAAGCCAAGGGCCAGTTCCTAGCGACCATGAGCCATGAGATCCGCACGCCCATGAACGGCGTGATCGGGTTGAGCCGCCTGCTGGAAGCCATGCCGGTTTCCGCCGAGGCGCGGGAGATGGTCCGGATGATCCGCTCGTCCGGCGACGCGCTGTTGCGAGTGATTAACGACGTCCTGGATTTCTCCAAGGTGGAAGCCGGAAAACTGGAACTGGATGTCGCGCCGTTCCAGCTCCGGCGTGCTCTGGAGGAAAGCACCGGGCTGTTTGGCCCCGCCGCCGCGGAAAAACATCTCCGGCTCGGCTGCGAACTGGCGCCGGAGGTGCCCGCGTGGGTAGCCGGAGACCAAACCCGGTTGCAGCAGGTGATCATGAACCTGATCTCAAACGCCCTGAAGTTTACCAATGCCGGGGAGGTTGTGCTTCTGGCCGGCATGGAACGGCGGGACGAGACGTCGTATTGCATCGCCATCGAGGTCCGCGACACCGGTATTGGGATTGCCCCGGACCACTTGCCGCACCTGTTCGCATCGTTCCATCAGGCGGACGCCTCCATCAGCCGCCGTTACGGGGGAACCGGCCTGGGTCTGGCGATCTCCAAACGGCTGGTTGAGCTGATGGGTGGAACCATCGATGTGGAATCGAGTCCAGGCGAGGGTTCGCGGTTCCGATTCACGGTGCTGTTGGGCCATGCGCAGGAACCAGCGTCGCCGGACCCCGCTCCGCCACTCACCGTGAATGCGGCCGGCCAGTTGAGCGTGCTGGTAGCCGAGGATAACCTGGTCAACCAGAAAGTCGCCCTCATGCTGCTGCAACAGCTTGGGGTGAAGGCGGACCTGGCGGCGGACGGTGCGCAGGCCATCGCGGCCGTCGTGGAAAAGAGGTATGACCTTGTTCTAATGGACGTGCAAATGCCCGAGGTGGACGGGTTGGCCGCAACGCGGGAGATCCGGAGCCGTCTTCCCGCCGACCGCCAGCCCGTCATCGTCGGGCTCACCGCTCACGCGACCACCGAGTATCGCGAGATTTGCGTGAACGCCGGCATGAACGGATACCTGACCAAGCCATTGGAGCGGGAGAAGCTTCGGGAGCTGATCGAGGAGTTGTCCTCGCATGCCCAATTCCGGAACCTCACACTGGGCATCGGCGGAGAAGACGCCGCGTTGAAATCCCCCGTGGCTTAGCGCTCGATCTTGAAGCCGACCTTGATGGTGACCTGAAACTCCGCCACCTGCCCGTCGGTGATGCGGCCGCGCTCGGCCACCACCTCGAACCAGTCCATGTGACGAATGGTCTTTGAAGCTTCGGCAACCGCGGCTCTGACGGCATCGGCGAAGCTGACGGGCGAAGTGCCCACGAGTTCTACGAGCTTGTACGTTCCAGCCAAACCTGGCCTCCTGGGGATGCGCCGGGGCGAGGCGGGCTCGCCCCGGGCAGCGCTTACAACTTCACGGTAACCGTCTTTACCTCGGTGTACTGCTGCAGACCGTACTCGCCGAGCTCGCGCCCGATGCCGGACTGCTTGAAGCCGCCAAACGGCGCGGCCGCGTCGAAAACGTCGTAGCAGTTGATCCACACCGTGCCCGCGCGCACGCTGTTGGCGATGGCGTGGGCCT
>CAYVPZ010000794.1:0-2392 GCA_964453955.1 uncultured Solibacteraceae bacterium
TCCCGTATCCCCTGGTGGAGACGAAATAAGGAATAACCGCTTTCAGGTTGTGCTGGTACAGTTCTCTGGACTTGCCGCGCAGGTTGCCATAGCCCTCCTCGTGGGATCCGAGACCAAACAGGGCTTCGTCCCGGGCGAAGACGAATTCCAGCTTCGCCTGGAAAGCTCGCCGGTCGAGAACACGTTCGGGCTCCGTCGCCGAAGCGCGGACGCCATCGATCCCGTTGGCGATGGCCGACGCTTCGTTATCCCTAAAGCGACTCTTGCAGACCTCTATGGGCGTCAGCCATTTGCCTCCGCGGTCCGGCTCGCACGCCAGCAGGCGGCCCCTGGCGTCGACGTATCGGATCGCACCCGTCCTCCGGTCGACGGTTATCACAAGCGACTCCGTGGCAATTCGGAACTCGACCTCGTCTTCCTCTACCCGGTAGCCCTGATACCACGAGTTCGTCACGACCGAAAGGCTGGCGCGCTGCTGGAACGGCTGCTTTCCTGTCATGGTCACCCGGGCGATCGACTCGGTGACAAAGCCGATGCGGAGGCGCGATGTTTCGGAAGTCAGTACAAGCGATTCGAGACTGCTTTCGAGTTGATACATCTTATTCTCTTTAGAGCGTGGCTACGGCGCGGTGCTGCTCCAGCTCCCGCTGGATCTGTGCCTCCATCGCCTCGTATTTGGAGTAGAACAAAACCGGCAGGAGGCTGAGCGCAAAGAATGCCGCAGGCAGCCAGATGAACCCGATCTCAATCCCCGCCAGCGACGAGACCGTCTGTCGCGCGTTCGGAATGTAGCCGAAGGCACTCATCGTCCATGCAGGCAGTGCCCCGCCCAGGCCAGTGCCGGCCTTCAAGCAAAACGAGGCGCCCACCGCGGTCAGCAGACCGGCGGCGCTGATGCCCGTCTTCCACTCGCCGTAGTCGACGCTGTCGGAAAGCAGCGAGAACGGCATGGTCATCGCGACTGCACTGGAGATCACGCCGAAAATCCAGCCCGCCATCACGGCTGGCACCGACGGGGCCGCGAAATAGATCAGAAACTGGCCGGCAACGGAGCCTGCCAGTCCCCACAACCACAGGTTGCGCTTCGAGGTGAACCGGCACAGCCAGGGCAGAAGGACGATGCCGAGCACCGAAACAATATCGAGGCTGTTCATCAGCGGAACCAGATCCTTGCGGCCGAGGTTGTAGGTGAAGTAATAGACCAGCGTCGACACGCGCGAGGTGTACGCGATCCAGAACAGGAAGCTGCTCGATGCAATGATCATCCACGGCCAGTTGCCCCGAAGAGCGCCGAACGTCCCGAGGACGGGCGCCGGTTCCGCCGGCGACGCGACCACCTCCCTGAGGTTCCGGAAGGCTACCAGAAACAGCAGTGCCGCTCCGGCCGCGAACAGGGGCATGGTTAGCATGAAGCCGCGCTTATCGTTCCCGTGCCCCAACAGCGCGACAAGAGGAAGCGCCAGCGCGCTCACGAGCAGCACCCCCACCTTCCCTCCGATCATCCGGTAGGTCGTCAGCAGCACTCGCTGGGCGGGATCCGGAGTCAACACCGACAGAATCGCAGTCACCGGCGTATTCACACCGGTGTAGAGGATGCCGCAGACGATGTACGTCGCGGCGGAATACATGACCTTGGCGTTATTACTCAAATCGGGCGTCAGGAAGGTCAGTATCCCGGACACGGCGTATGGCACGGCCAGCCACAGAAACCACGGGCGATACTTACCCCACCTGCTGCGCGTCCTGTCCAGGATCATCCCCCAGACCGGCGCATCCACTCCGTCGACACAACGGGCAACCAGCAGGATCGTGCCGGCGATTCCCACCGAAATGCCATAGACGTCGGTGTAGAAGTACAGCAGGTAATTCGAGATCACTGCAAACACGAGTTGTCCCGCGGTGTCCGTCGCGGCATAGCTCAGGCGTTTGCTGAGCGATATGGTGTTCATGTAGTTGTGGATGACCAGAGATCTCAGTTGACAGGCATCATGGCTTTCTGAGCCAGCTCGTCGCGACTGGCCTGGATCTGTTTCGATTTTTCAAACGCCGCATTAGCGGCTTTCAAGTCGCCGGATTCCCGGTAAAGGCGGGCGAGCTGGTAGTAGACGCTGCCGTCCTCGTCGCTGGCGAGGCCTTGCGTCAGTTCCTTTATTGCCTCCTTCGGCCGGCCGGTTCCTGCAAACACCCGACCGAGCAGGGCGTGAACGCGAGGCAACAGGTCCGGGCGCGCGTTCTGCAGGCTGTGTTGCAGACACGGCTCGGCATCCGCATACTCGTGTCGCGCCACCAGAATCTCCGCCATCAGGAGATTGATCTCGCCATCCGCCGGGCTGCGAGCGAGCGCCTTTTGAGCATTGGTCCCAGCCTCTTCCAGCCTGCCGTCGTCATAATC
>CAYVPZ010000795.1:0-2375 GCA_964453955.1 uncultured Solibacteraceae bacterium
CCGTGGCGAGCACGCTTCTGTTCGGGCTGGCGCCCGCGCTGCGCTCCACGCGACCCGATCTCGTCCGCTCGCTCAAAGTAGCCGATGCCGACAGTGGCGGCAAGAAGCGTTTCTGGGGCCGCAACTCCATCGTGGCCGGCCAGGTGGCTCTTTCGCTGGTCCTTCTGGTAATCTCCGCGGTTCTGTTGCAGGGCTTCCGCGACCAGTTGACCGAGGGGCCGGGCTACCGTACCGAACGCCTCTTCCTCACCAGCTTCGACACGCAACTGGCGCACTATTCGGAAGACCAGACCAGCCAGTTCTATAAGAATCTGCTGGAGCGGGCGCGGTCAGCTCCGGGCGTGCGCTCGGCCGCTTTCACCTCCGTGGTTCCCATGATTGGCGGAGACAGCGTGGACATCGTTCCGGAAGGCTACCAGTTGCCGCCGGGTCAGCACGCGCTGACCGTCTTCGACGCCCATGTCAGCGACGGGTTTTTTGGCGCCATGGACATCCCCATCCAGCAGGGGCGCGGTTTCCTCGAATCGGACCAGAAGGGTGCGCCCCTGGTGGCCGTGATGAACGAGCAGGCCGCAAAGCATTTCTGGCCGAAGGGTGACGCGCTCGGCAAACGGTTTCACCTGAAAGCAGCCAACGGAGACCTGGTGCAGATTGTGGGCATCGTCAAAACGGCGAAGTATTTCTGGATTGCCGAGCCGCCGCTCGATTACGTCTATCTGCCCTTCCGGCAGCAGGCGTCGTCCGCGCTGACGCTGGTCACCGAATCGAACGCGCCGGATGCGGCCAGCGTCGCTCCGGTGCTGCGCGAGGTGGTTCGCGGGATCGATCCGGACATGCCTGTGTTCGATGTGCGCACCATGCAGGATCTGTACAGCCAGCGTGCCGTCAAGACTCCGAACATGATCGCGGAGATCGTCGCCGGCCTCGGTGTGATGGGCCTGATTCTGGCCATCGTGGGTCTCTACGGCCTGGTGGCCTACTCGGTGAGCCGCCGCACGCGCGAGATCGGCATCCGCATGGCCATCGGCGCGGACCGGATGAAGGTGGTGTGGATGGTGCTCAGACAGGGGCTCGAGCTTGGCGCGGGCGGGATTGCCGTGGGCCTGGTGGTGAGCTTCTTCGCCTGCAACCTCATGACCGCGCACTTGTTTATTGCCACGTTCCACCACGTGAACCCTTTGCTGTACGCCGTCATTGCGCTCCCGCTGTTGATGATCACGCTGCTGGCAACCTGGGCGCCGGCGCGCCGCGCGTCGCGGGTGGACCCCATGCGGGCGCTGCGGGAAGAATAAATCCCAGGAACGGACAGCCGCTCGCATTACAAATCGGTTACGAGTTTGATTCCATTGGCAATATAACAATTACACTTTTGGTATAATAATTGCATTCTCTGGCGGAGAGTCCTCCCATGTTGACCTCTGTCAAACACGCCTTCCGGGTACTGCGCAAGGACCCCGGCTTCACCGCCGTGGCCATTTGTTCCATGGCCATCGGCATCGGCGCGACATCGGCCATGTTCAGCTTCGCCGATTCGATGCTGCTGAGGCCCCTGCCGATCACCGAACCGGACCGCGTGGTGGGGATTAACACGGCAACGCCGGAGGCGTTCGCCAACGGCGGGGTTTCTTACCCCGACTATGTCGATCTGCGCGACCACAACCGCACCTTCGAAGGTCTGGCGGCCGGAGGCTGGGGACAGTTCGGGTTCACCATCGATCCGCGGACTCTGCCGCGCATGAAGTATGGCCTGTTTGTGTCGGGCAGCTTCTTCCGCGTGCTCGGCGTGGAGCCCGCGCTGGGCCGCGGCTTCCGGCCCGACGAAGACCAGGCCGAGGGGCGCGACGCCGTGGTGGTGCTGGGCCACGATTTCTGGGTGAGCGAGTTTGGCGCGAACCCGTCCGTTCTCGGCTCCCACGTCCGGCTGAACGGCATCGACTTTACGGTGATCGGCGTGACGCCCGAGCATTTCACAGGCGTCGACCAGTTTCTCCGCCCCGCGTTATTTGTCCCCCTGGCCATGTCGCCACGCATGGCTCAGCAGGGCAACCTCCACCAGCGCGACGCGCGCTGGCTGTTCATCAAGGGCCGGTTGAAGCCGGGCGTTGGCATGGACCAGGCGCAGGCCGATATCGCGGCCATATCGAAAGGGCTGCAGAAGACCTATCCCCAGACCAACCGCGATCAGCGGCTCAGGGTGGAGACGGAGCTGCAAATTCGTATCGACCAGGCCCCGCCGATGGCGGCCTTTGTGGGGATGCTGATTCTTCTGGGCCTCTGCGTCCTGGCGGTGGCCTGCGCCAACGTGGCCGGTTTGTTGTTGAGCCGCTCCCTCGCGCGCTCGCGCGAAATTGCCGTGCGTCTCGCCATTGGCGCGG
>CAYVPZ010000796.1:0-2366 GCA_964453955.1 uncultured Solibacteraceae bacterium
TGCGATCCTCGGCCGAAGCGCCCGTGGCGGTGTTGAAAGAGGACGCGGGGAGCGTATCCAGCGGCCGGCACAAAGCGCGCCTGGCGAGCGGACTGGTGGTGGCGCAAATCTCGTTATCGCTGCTGCTGCTGATTTGCGCGGGCCTGTTTATTCGCAGTTTCCTGAGCGCGCAGCAAATCAATCCGGGCTTCAACACCCATAACGTGCTGATCGCTTCTTACGATCTGTTTACCGCGGGATATTCGCCCGAGGCGGGGGCGGAGTTCGATCGGCAACTGGCGGCGAAACTGGAAGCGCTGCCGGGCGTTCAGTCAGCGGCGCTGTCAAGCCGCGTGCCGATGGGATTCGCCGGAGAGTCGACCAGCGTCAAGCCGGAAGGGTACGTCGCGCAGGCGCGCGAGTCGATGGAGACACAGGACGCCATCGTCACACCGAATTACTTCCGGACGATGCAGATTCCGATTCTCGAGGGGCGCGACTTCACGGCGCGGGACGGGAAGGGTTCACAGCGCGCGGTAATTGTCAGCCAGGGATTTGAAAACCGGTATTGGCCTCACCAGGAAGCCCTCGGCAAGCGCGTTTATTCCGACTTAACGCACGAATGGTTCACGGTGGTGGGCGTGGCGCGCGACAGCAAGGCCACCGGCCTGAATGGAAAACCAAAGCCATTCGTGTATTTGCCGCTGTACCAGGCTTATCAGGCCACCATGACCGTCAACGCGCGGGTGCTGGGAGATCCGCTGGCTTCCGGCATGGCCATGGAAAAAACGATTCACGAACTGAATCCCGCCGTGGTGGTGTTTGATGTGGCCGACCTCGAAGTGCGCTGGCAAATCGCCAGCTTCCAGCAGCGTATCGCCGGAACATTTGTGGGTGCGTTCGGACTGATCGCGCTGGTTCTGGCAACCGTGGGAGTCTATGGCGTCACCGCCTATACCACGCGGCAGCGCACACATGAAATCGGCATCCGCGTGGCTTTGGGCGCGACCAGGGAAAACGTCCTGCGGCTGGTACTGGCACATGGGCTTCGTTTGACGTTAGTCGGGGTGGGCCTGGGCCTGGCGGCCTCTTTTGCCCTTACCCGCTATTTAGAGAGCATGCTGCTGGGCGTTACGAGCACCGATGTGCTGACCTTCGGGACCGTAGTGATTCTGCTTTGCGCCGTAGCGCTGCTGGCCTGCCTGGTTCCCGCGCTCCGCGCGATGCGCGTAGACCCGACCGTCGCGCTGCGCCACGAATAGCGGCGGGGACGGCGCGTAATGTGAGTGTTTCCATGGTGTTCCCTGGCGCGGTCCCGGAGGTGGGCCCACTTCTCCCTCGGAAGCCGCTCCCACTGGATCTTCGGCATTTTTCAACGCCCAAGGATCAGGGCTCGGAACTCGTCCACCATTCGGTCCTGCTCCGCCGGATCGTCGTGGGCAAGGTTCTCCTTCAGCCTTTTGAAGAACTCACGCTTTCGATTCGCCTGGCTTTCCAAACCCAGGCGCACGAGCGCGGCAATGGCCTTGCTCATGCTCGCGTCAACCGTCCGGGCGTATCGTTCGACCTCGCTGGCGACCGTGGACGGAAGGCCGACGCTGTACCGCAGTACCGGCTTGTTCCGGCGATTCGGCGTGGATTTGCGCAGACCGGGCTTTCGACCGCGCCCTGGCGTGTTCGCCTGGGATTGAGGCATGTAGACTCAGTATGCCTCAATGTGCATCACTTTCGTTCCCCCGTAGATGACGGGCGGTCCACCCGGCTCAGGCGGCTTCGAGATCGACATGCACGCGGCACCCCAGCGCCGTGGCGATGTTGACCAGCGCGTCGAGGGAAAAGCGCGAAACCCGGCCACGGATCAAATCGTTGATCCGCGGCTGCGTTACGCCGCACCGCTTCGCCGCTTCGGCCTGTGTCCAGTCGTGCTGTTTCAGGCGCTCGGCAATCTTTTGCATCAATTCGGCCCGCGCTCGCAGATTCGCGGCCTGCTCGGGGGTATCCGCGATCGCATCCCAAACACTCGCGTAGATCTCGGCTTTGCTCACATTCTGCCTCCTGACAGTTCCCTGAATCGTCTTCTTGCGATTTCCAGATCCATCTTTCGCGTTGCCTCGGTCTTCTTCTGGAAAGCGTGCAGAACGTACACGGCCTCCCCGCGCCTGGCAACGTAAACCACACGCCAAGCGCCGCTCGGCTCCGAAACGCGAATCTCTTCGACACCCTTGCCGACAGCGAGCATCGGCTTGAAATCATCGGGCTGGCCCCCTCGCTGGACTTTGTCGAGCTGATAGCCAGCGTCATGCCGGGCGTCCTCGGGGAAGTCCCGCAGACGCTTCAGCGAGTCGCCAAGGAAGCGCACCGGCCGCACGCTTTGATTATATCCGATT
>CAYVPZ010000797.1:0-2362 GCA_964453955.1 uncultured Solibacteraceae bacterium
GGGTTTCACCAGCAGAGCGGTCTCGCCGTCGGTCGCGATTTCCGGTACGCCACCGACGGCGGTGGCCACCACGGGCACTCCCGCCGCCATCGCCTCCAGCAGAGCGTTGGGCGATCCTTCGCTCCGCGACGACAGCACGGCCAGGTTGGCAATCCCATAATACGGTTCGGCCGAGCTCTGTTGCCCCGTCAGGGTGACGCGCGCGGCGAGCCCGAACCGCGCGATCCTCTCTTCGATCCGCGGCCGCTCCGGACCGTCGCCGACAATTACCAGATGCGGAGACAAGCTTATTGGCAGGAGGCTTACGGCGTCCAACAAGGCGAGGTGGTCCTTCTCCCGGGACAGCCTGCCCACCACGAGCACAACGTCCCGGTCCGGCGCGATGTTCATTTCCGCGCGCAGCGCGGCGGCGTTCTCCGGGTTTCGCGCCTCGGCGGCCCAGTCCGGCTGGACGGCGTTATGAACAATCTGAATGCGCTCCGCGGGCACACCCCTGGCCCGCAACTGGCGCCGGAACGGATCGCTCACGGTCAGAACCTTCACCGCGGCGCGCAGTGACCAGCGGTCCAGGCGGTTGTACAGGCGAGCGCGCAGGTCGGGCCAGGTATAGCCGTGATGAAACGCGATCCACGGGGCGCGCCGAGGCAATCCGGCCAGCCGCGCCAGAAAATGCGATTTCACCGCGTGCGTCTGAACCACGTCCGGCTGCACTACGGAGACCAGTTCGCCGAGGGCAAGGATGGTTGTGCGGTCGAAGCGGCCCCGCTCCGGGATCGTGTAGACGGGGATTGAGTCGCGTCGCGCGGTCTCGACAAAAAAGTTGGAGTCCTCGCCGCGCACGAACGTGGCGATAAACGTTTCCACGCCGTGCGCCTTCGCCCGGCGCGCGAACTCGAGCAGGTTCTTGGCGGGGCCGGTAAGAGTGCGAGCCTCGATGACGGCCAGCAGGCGGAGGGGCTTCATGCGGCGATCTCCAGCCATTCGCGGTAGGTTTTGCAAAGCGATTCGCCGAGAATGGTCCAGTCGTACCGTTCGCGGACCAGGTGCCGTGCGCACGCGGTCAATTGCCGCCGGCACGATTCGGATTCCGCGAGGCCAGCCAGTTTGCGGACCCACGCATCGGGGTCCGCGGGATCGGCCAGGAGAATATTCTCTCCGGGCGCGACATCGAGCCCCTCGGCGCCGATGGCGCTGGAAACCACGGGCACGCCCGCTGCCATTGCCTCGAGGATTTTCAGCCGGGTGCCGCCGCCGGTGCGAAGCGGAACAATCGCGGCCAGTGCTTCACGGTAGTATGGGCGCACATCCGGCACGGTTCCGGTGACCTCCACGCTGGCAACATCGCGCAGGGCCAGAACCGCGGGATCGGGGGTGGCGCCCACCAGCGTCAGCACGCAGCCCGGCAGGCGCGAGCGAAGCCCTGGCCACACCTCGCGCGTGAATGCCACCGCCGCTTCGACGTTGGAATGGTAGTTCATCAACCCGACGAAGACAATGCGGTTCCGTGACGCGGCGGGGGCCTTCGTATCCGCGAAGTACGCCGTGTCGACGCCGTTGGGCACCACGGCAACGCGCGCCGCCGGGGCCATCCGATGCAGTTTTTGCCGCTCGCGCTCGCTGCAAACCACATGACCGAACGCGGACCGCAAAGTGGACCGCTCCAGCCTTTCCATCCTGCGCGCCGTGACCGCGGAATAAAGGCGGCGGATGACCGAGCCGGCGCCCGCCTGGTAGCGCCGCATGAGCTCCGATTCGATATTGTGCCAGTTATACACGATGCGCGTCGTGGCGCCCATGGCCTCGGCGAGCGGCTCCAGATAGGCGGCCATGTGGATGCTGTCCAGATGCACCAGGTCATAGCGCTGGCCGTATGCGGCATGGAAAAGCGCCGCCGCCATTTCGTCGGACGTGTAGTTCCGCACCGGCAGGGGCCAGCGGCCGATCAAACCGCGGGCGATGTTCCATGCGGTGTAGCCGCGCGGTTTGGGCACGGCAATCACGTTGCGGCAGAAAGGGAGATCGGCTTGGGACAGCGGCGCCGCCCCGGGCTCGGTGAAGTGCAAGTGGGTGAGATCGGCCTGTTGCCCGAGCGCGCGGGCGAAGTAATACTCCCGAAGTTTTGCGCCACTCCGCGGTGGCCAGCATTGCCTCGGAGAAAGGAATAGGATTCGCATGAGTGGCCGCGGCCAGCCGTGAGCGGGCGCCGATCCGGGTTCATCTTTACTCTAACGCCCCGCGGATGCGGCCATAATACGGCGCAGCCGATGTTCCACGAGCCGCGATGTCCTCCGGGCAACGCGTTCCTGGCGGGTAAACGTCCGCCCGAACCGTGTTCCGTGACCCACACTAGAATCTCCTCCTT
>CAYVPZ010000798.1:0-2353 GCA_964453955.1 uncultured Solibacteraceae bacterium
GAGGGCATTCCTTTTCCCATCTCACTACGAGGGCTTCGGCCTGCCCGTGCTGGAAGCCATGCAGTGCGGCGCTCCGGTGATCGCCTCGCGGGACGCAGCGGTGATGGAGGTGGCCGGCGATGCCGCCCTTCTCATCGATGCCACCGACATGCGCGCCTGGAGTGAGATCATGAAGACGGCCCTTTCCGATGAGCCGTGGCGGGCGGCCATGCGGCAGCGCGGTTTGGCACGCGCGCGTTCGTTTTCGTGGGAGCGCACGGCCCGTCTGACCAGGGAGGTGTATGCAGAAGCCATTGCCCGCTTCCGCCGGGAAGCCTGAGCGGGCGCGCGACGCGGGACACCCTGGAAAACACCGGTCCGGTGAGGGCGGCCTGGCCAGCCCGGACACCCGGCGTAAGCCGCGTTCCCATCAGGACCGGCATGAACGCGACTGGCGTCGCGTGTCCGTGATCGCCGACAACGTCCACTTTCATGCCGCGCGCCCAGCCTGAGCTTCTGTTTCTCTCACCCGAGCCGCCGTACCCGGCCATGGGTGGAGGGGCCATGCGAACTGCTTCTCTGCTGGAGTTCTTCGCGCGCCGATTCGCCATCGACCTGATTCTGTTTGCAGAAGAGGGAGCGCCAGACCCGGCCGCCGCGGTCCCCCGCCAGTTTGTCCGCCAGGTATGGACGCTGCGGCTGCCCGAACACCGCAAAACCCAGCCAGCCAGAATTGCGCGGAATTTCACTCGTTATGTGCGCTCCCGGCCGCCGCTGATGGATCGCTTCTCGGGATTCGAGCGCCAGTTGTCCGAGTTGCTCGCCGGCCGCCAGTATGCCGCCGGCATGGTGGAGCATTTCTGGTGCGCGCCCTACGTGCCTCTCCTGCGCCGGCACTGCGGAGAGGTATGGCTGGATCTGCACAATGTGGAATCGGTTTGGCATGAGCGCCTCGCGGAGACGGAGAATCTGCTGCTCCGGCCGGCACTGAGGGGTTTTGCCGCTGCTTGTCGCTTACTGGAACATGAGTTCCTGCCGCAATTCTCCAGAATCCTGGTTCCGTCGGAGGCGGACATGGGAGAGGTGGCGGCGGCGGCCGGAGGCGTGCCGGTGACCGTGTATCCGAACGCGCTGCCATGGATCGACCCTCCGGCGCGTTCCGAGGAGGAAGCCATCATATTCACCGGGAACCTTGAGTACGCGCCAAACGTCACCGCGATATGCTGGTTCTTTCGGCATGTATGGCCGTGGCTGCGCCGGTGGCGGCCAGGATTAGTCTGGCGTATAGTGGGTAAGAATCCACGGGGAATCCGGCGCTATATCGAGAGCGACCACCGCATCGAGTTGATCGGTCCGGTGGAGAATGCGATCGCCGAAATCGCCAGGGCGAAGGTGGCCGTGGTTCCGGTGTTCGCCGGGAGCGGGACCAGAGTCAAGATTATCGAGGCGTGGGCGGCTGGTACGCCGGTTGTATCGACCACGATCGGCGCCGAGGGACTCGGCGCGGAACACGAACGCAACATCCTGATTGCGGATTCATCCGGAGACATGAGAGAAACGATTGCCGGGCTGCTTCGATCAGATCAGCTTCGGGCAACGGTCGGCGCCGCCGGTCGCGCACTCTATCAGGAACGCTTCACCTGGGCGGCCGCCTGGCGCGCCCTGGAGCTATCGGGTGTATTTGGTAGTGTTGCTGGAAACTGAAGGCTATACTGGTGACTTGGCGCATGCGATTTTCCGTTGACGCCCACGCGATTGGACAGCACCTTACCGGCAATGAAACTTACATTCGCAATCTCCTGAGGGGTTTTGCGCTGTGCGGTGAGGAGGCCGAGTTCATCGCCTACATCTCGCGATCGAACGCGCGCGACGAAATCCCCGCAGGTTTCGCCGTTCATGAAGTATCGGCGAGTCCCTTCGTGCGGCTGGGATTCGATCTTCCCCGCCGTCTGCTGCGCGACCGGCCCGGCCTGCTGCACGTGCAATACACCGCTCCCGTTTTCACCAGCGTTCCGGTGGTGGTGAGCGTACACGATATCAGTTTTCTCTCGCACCCGCATTACTTCACCCGTTCGCGAGCCGTGCAATTGAACGTCACCGTCCGCAGCACGGTGAAGGGGGCCGCCGCGGTGCTGACGCCCAGCGAATTCTCCAAGCGCGGCATTATTGGGGCCTACGGACTGCCCGAAGAGGCGGTGCACGTGATTCCCTACGGGGTCTCCTCCACGTTTCGGCCGGTGGCGCGCGACGTGGCCAATCGGCGAGTGAGCGAGAAGTATGGCTTCCGGGCGCCGTACATCCTCACGGTGGGCGATCTGCAGCCGCGCAAAAATCACGCCGGTCTGTTCCGGGCGTTCGAGGATCTGCTGCGAGA
>CAYVPZ010000799.1:0-2349 GCA_964453955.1 uncultured Solibacteraceae bacterium
GCTCGGCGGAGCCGTCTCGGTGCGCCGCGGCCGATCGGAAAGACAATCGCGGTCGATGGGAGCGTGTCCCGTGCCCATACTAACCAGAATTCTGGACACAGCGCGGTCGGTGCCGGCCATTCTGCTCTCACCGTTCCAGTTGCTGGCACAAGCGAAAGGTGTGTGGCGAACGGCACTCCTGGTCGTCTACGCGTTGCTCGCGGTCGTGGTCGGCACACCGCTGGTGCGCCAGGCGCGGTTGAGCCGGATACGCGACCCGGGCGACCCGTTCGACGTCGCGGCGTTCCGTGACGGCGGCAGCGATGACGCCTTTCCCATCTACCAGCAAGCGCTCGCGCGCTACCAGGCTCCGCCCAAACGGCCGCCACCGGGCGCCTCCGTTGCGTTCTACAACAGTGTGATCGCCGTTCGGTCTTTGTCCGCCTACGCGTCGCCCGACGTCGAGTCGTGGATCGCCCAGTATGCGGCCAGTCATCGGCACGCCGTAAACCGTGCTTGTCACACCGTGGGCATCCCCATGATCGCTTTGTCCCTTCTTCTGCTCCCGCTGGCGGCGCTGGGCCGGCGGTGGCTCTGGCTGAGCGCCGGACTCTTCCTCGCCGGCTGGGCGCTGCAGTTCATCGGCCACGCCTTCGAAGGCAAACCGCCCGAGTTCTTCAAGGATTGGCGCTTCCTGTTTGTCGGCCTGCGCTGGTGGTCCGCCAAAGTGCGCGGTCGCGCGTGAATGTCATGAGAAGTCTGATCACCCAATCAATCATCCTGCCCGCACCCGCGGAACAGTTGTACGCGACATATATGGACCCGGCCCTGCACGCGGCAGTAATCGGCGCGCCCGTGACGGTGAGCGCGGAACACGGGACACCGTTTCGCGCCTTCGACGGCCAGATCACCGGCACCATGCTATCGGCGATCGCACCCAGGCTGATCGTGCAGTCATGGCGCTCGACGAATTTTCGCGACGCCGATCCCGATTCGACGCTGATTCTCGCCTTCGTCCCGGAAGGCGCCGCCGGCCGCATCGATCTGATCCACATCGACGTGCCCGAGCAGGACTATCAGGGAGTCAACCAGGGCTGGGAGCAATACTACTGGGGACCCTGGAGGCGCTTTCTCACTGTCGCCCGATAGCGTGCAGTGGAAGGCCCTCAACAGGATGCGGAAAAAGGCATCCGCGGACGGTTGATCCGCCGTGCTGGGACAGGCGGTTTGGCGTGCCAACCGGGCATGTCGAAACCTTTTTATGCATCCTGTTAGAATCCCAAGATCGCCGAGACGAGTCTCGGCGCTGCAGGCAAGAGTGCCTGCGCCACATCCTTCGGATCGAACGGTTCCCTCAACGCAGGCACGCTGAAGCCTGCCCCACCAGGACGGAGGAACACCGCGAGCGCGACACCAAGATCGCAGACTCACTGCGCCACCTCCGCCGTCACGCTCTGCTGATCGGCCCACGCCTGCGCCACCCCCACTGCAATCTTGCGCACACGCTGGATCATACCCACGCGCTCGGTGACGCTAATGGCGCCCCGCGAATCGAGCGTATTAAAAAGGTTGGAGCACTTGAGCACGTGGTCGTAAGTGGGTAGCAACGGAAATCGCTTTTTGTCGCCGGATTTGGGGTCATACAGCGCCAGCAGGCGCTCCGCCTCCGCTTCATGCAGCTCGAACAATTTCCAAAGTGTGGGGATGCCGGCCATCTCAAAGTTGTAGACCGAATACTGCAGTTCGTCACGATAACGCACGTCACCGTAAGTGAAACCCTTCGTCCAATCGATGTCGTAGACGCTGTCCTTCACCTGGAGGAATGCCGTAAGGCGTTCGAGCCCATAAGTGATTTCCGCGGGCACCAGGTCGAGATCGATGCCGCCGCATTGCTGGAAGTAGGTGAACTGCGTAACTTCCAAGCCATCGAGCATCACCTGCCAGCCGATGCCCCAGGCGCCTAAAGTCGGTGCTTCCCAGTTGTCCTCTTCGAACTTGATGTCGTGCTGCTGCAGGTCGATGCCGATGGCCTCCAGGCTGCCCAGGTACTGCTCGATCACGTCCGCGGGCGCCGGCTTGAGGATCACCTGCAACTGCGAGTGCTTGAAGAGGCGATTCGGATTGTCGCCGTAGCGCCCATCGGCCGGCCGCCGGCTGGGCTGCACGTACGCCACGCGATAGGGGCACGGTCCGAGGACGCGCAGGAAGGTCTCCGGGCACATGGTGCCGGCGCCCACTTCCACGTCATACGGCTCCTGGATAATGCAGCCCCGCTCCGACCAGTACTGCTTCAGCTTGAAGATGATTTCTTGAAAAGATGGCATTCGTAAACCCGCCGGTCAGGGAGCGGCTACCTGTGCGAACATCTGC
>CAYVPZ010000800.1:0-2347 GCA_964453955.1 uncultured Solibacteraceae bacterium
ACGGGAAGGATTTCGCGGAGTGTCTGCGCTGGTCGGTGGCGGCCGGCACCGCTTCGGCCACGCTGCCGGGCGTCGCCTTCGCCACGCTGGAGCAAACCCGCGAGGTCTTCCGCGCGGTGGAGGTGCGCCCGGTTACCGTTCCGGTTTAAGCGCGTGTCCGCCACAATGCGTAGTCATGCAGTTTACAGTACAGGTCCCATAAGAACGCTGGAATGGCGGGTGGCTTTGGGAGCTTAGGCTTAAAGAACCAATTCCAAAACTCCTGCTTTCCGACGCCGATACGATAGCGGGACTCAAAATGGCATTCCGACGCCATTCGGATGATCTGTTCCTCCGAAAACGAGACCCCCAGCCATGTGTCGTCCGGTTGTGCGGCAACGTTTGTGGATCCTTGCACCTGAAACTTGAACAAAGCACCGGGACGAAGTAAGCGCCGAACATCACGGACATAAGTCTGAATGATGTCCCGGTTCGGGATATGCTGGAAAACCAGGCAGGAAAAGGCAAAATCAAACGGCCTCTTCGGAAGCACCGCAAGATTCATGCCATTGTTCTGGTAGATGTAGACGTTGGAGCAATCGCACACGGCTTCCCGCGCCAAACGAACCATTTCACCGCTTACGTCTACAGCGTGTACTTCTCCAAACAGACGCGCCAGGGCGCGTGTAATTCTGCCGGCGCCACATCCGATCTCAAGCGGCGGCCTTTGTCTGGGCGGACACGAACGGGAACGATTTCGCGGAATGCCTGCGCTGGTCGGTGGCGGCCGGTACCGCCTCAGCCACGCTGCCGGGCGTCGCCTTCGCCATGCTGGAGCAAACCCGCGAGGTCTTCCGCGCGGTGGAGGTGCGTTCGGTTACCGTGCCGGTTTGAGCGGCCCGCCTCGCAAAGAGCTTCAGTAGCTTCGTGCCGGCGAACGAGGTCCGCCTAAACTTCGCGGGTGAGCAGTTCCAAATACCGGTCGCGAGAGATGCCTGCGGTCCGGAGATTGTTCTTGATGATGAAGACGGGAATCGCTGTGTACTCCGGAATCACCGCCGGCCGAATCACGCCGGGCTTCGTGAAAACCATATGGTCGCCCTCGGTACGGACGCAGGCAAAGCCCTCCGCCTCGAACACGGCGATCAGCCGCTTGTAAGAGACCGGGCTAAGTTTTGGCATGAGTCAGCGGAAGCGGGAGAGACATGCGCTGGAGGCTGACGAACCTCGGTGCGAGTTTCTGCTTGCTTCTGCTGTAGCCGGCTTCTTCGAGGATCTGCTCGAGTGTGCCCATCGTCTCTGCCTCCTCCAGAAACAGGCGCACGGCTTCCTTGAGGTTTTTCACGGCTTTGGCTTCGCTGCCACCGCAAGAGGAGACATCCAAATCCAACGCGTGCGCGACATAGGTCCGGCCCTCTTTGAATACCCGAGTTGTGAATTGAATCTCCATACGTCGGGATCGCCGCCCTACTTCAGTTCCGGACTCGTCGCCGTGGCCGGGTCCTGGGCCCAGTTCTGGCGAATGGTCATGTTCTGATCCGAGAAGAACGTGCGGCGGCCCGTGCTGTTATACACTTTCGGATTCGCGTTAATGGTGTAGCCAGTGGGCGTCGCCGTCAGCGTGAACAGGTAGCCGTCCTTGTCTCCGCCCGCCAGCGAGGTGGGGATCAAATCCGCCGCCTGCGGACCGGGCCCTCCGCTGGCCGGCGGACCGAGTTGCGCCAGCGTGGTGGCGTAAGTGCCGAATTGCGACATGTATTGAGTCTGGGCGCTATGCAGGGTTCTGATCGCCTGGATCACCGCCACCTCGTGAGCGTTCATCTGAGCGACGTTGAACCTCGGGAGGGCGAACGTGAGGATGATCAGGATGATCGCGATGACGATCAGCAGCTCGACCAGGGAGAAGCCCGCGCGCGCGCACCGCTTTCGTTTTTCCATCACTGCTATATTATGACGCGCCAGGCCCGCCCGGCGTGCACCCCGCCGGGATGGTCGATATCATGTTCTTATTCCCATGCCACTTCACCGAGTTGCCTGTGTCATCGCGCTGACGGCCGGCCTGCTCCCCGCCCAGACCACCACCCCGGAGCAGCGCGCTTTCGCCCACGACCTGCTGCGCGAGCTGATTGAGATCAACACCACCGAGTCCGCCGGGGACATCACCCGGGCGGCCGAGGCCATGGCCGCGAAGTTCCGGGCCGCCGGCTTCCCGGAGGAGGACATTCGCGTTCTCGGTCCCGCGCCGCGCAAGGGCAATCTGGTGGTCCGCTTTCATGGTACCGGCGGCTGCCGGCCCATCCTCTTCAACGCGCACCTCGACGTGGTGGAGGCGAAACGCGAGGACTGGAGCGTCGACCCATTCCACTTC
>CAYVPZ010000801.1:0-2340 GCA_964453955.1 uncultured Solibacteraceae bacterium
GGATGCGGATGCGCAGGGCTATGTATCGTTGCCGCACATCAACCCGGCCGAAGACATGGTCGATCTGCTCAGCTCGGCGCGGGGATATGAGGCGAATGTAGCGGCCATGGGCGCGGTGAAGGGCATGATTTCAAGTTCCATCGATCTGTTGAGGACATAATGTCGGTCCCGATTGCTCCCATTAGTAGTCCGGCCGCGGTGGCGAACATCGCGCCGGTGGCCATGCCCGGCGCGGCCGCCTCGGCGTCCAACGCCTTCGGCACGATCCTCTCCAACGCCATGAATAACGTGGAAGGTCTCCGTGAGAAATCCGAGCAGTCCATCGAGAAGGTGCTGTCGGGCGAAGGGGAACTGTACCAGGCGGCGCTGGACGTCCAGAAAGCCCAGATGGGCTTCGACATGTTCACGACGGTGCGGAACAAGGTGGTGGCGGCCTATCAGCAGGTCATGCAGATGCAGTTGTAGACGCAAGTACACAGGGGGGATGGAGCCCGCCGGTAAGCGGTTCTTTTTCGTCGCGCTATGGACCAGATCAGACGCCTGATCACGAGTCTCTCGATCAGGCAGCGCATCATCATCGGGGTTGCCGCGGCCGCGGTAATGGGAGCGATCCTGGCGGCGACCATGTGGGCGCGGGAGCGCGATTTCCGGCCCTTGTACACGAACCTGTCGCCCGAGGACGCGGGGGTGGTGGTGGCCAAGGTGCACGAAAGCGGAGCCGAATACCGCCTCGCCGCCAACGGCGCAACCGTGCTGGTGCCCTCGGCGAAGGTGGACGACCTGCGCCTGCAACTGGCCGCGGCCGGGATTCCGAAGACCGGACGGATCGGCTACGAGCTGTTCGACAAGACCAACTTCGGCGCGACCGATTTCACCGAGCAACTCAACTATCACCGGGCGCTGGAAGGCGAGCTGGAACGCTCGATGATGGGACTCTCCCAGGTGGAGCAGGCGCGCGTGCACCTGACCTTTCCGAAGGATTCCATCTTCTCCGAGGAACGGCAGCCGGCCAAGGCCAGCGTGCTGCTCAAAATACGAATTGGAGCGAAGCTCACCCCGCAGAATGTCGCCGCCATTTGTCATCTGACCGCCAGCGCGGTGGAAGGGCTGCAGCCGGAACAGGTCAGCGTTCTGGACATGAACGGCAATCTGCTGAGCAGGCCGCGGAGTCCCGGATCGCCCGATGGCGCGGATCCTTCCGACGCCGGTCTCGAATACAAGCAGAAGATCGAGCACGATCTGCTGGCCAAGATCAACGCCACGGTAGAGCCGCTGGTGGGGGCCGACGCTTTCCGCTCGGGGATTTCGGTGGACTGCGATTTCAGCAGCGGCGAGCAGAGCGAGGAGACGTTCGATCCGGCGAAGTCGGTGATGGTGACCTCGCAGAAGACCGAGGATCTCAGCGGCGGAATGATGTCCGGGGGCATCCCCGGATCGCCGTCCAACCTGCCGCGTCCCACCTCGCGCGCGGGCAGCGGCAACAGCGGGGTGGCCCGGCGAACCGAGAACATCTCCTATCAGTCGCGCCGGGTGGTGCGCCACATCCGCATGCCGCAGGGGAATATCAAGCGCCTGTCCGCCTCCATCCTGGTGGACTATTCGGTGAGTTGGCAGGGCACGGGTCCGCGGGCGCGCAGGATGGTGACGCCTCCGTCGGCGGAGAAACTCAAGACCATTCGCGAGCTGGTGGCCGCGGCCATTGGCTTCGTTCCGGATCGGGGAGACCAGCTGGTGGTGGAAGCACTGCCGTTTGAAGTGGCCTACGGGCCGGGACCTCCCGAGTCCACCACCGCCCCGCCGCCGGGGAACGGGTTCGCATTGCCCGCGTGGATGTTCCATTACAAGCAGTTCGTGATTGGCGGCGCCGTCACTCTGCTGCTGGTTCTGGCGCTCGGCGTGGGCTTCCTGCGGGCTGGCCGGAAGCGACGCATCGCCGTGCTGAAAAGTCAGGAGCAGATCGCGCAAGCGGCGGCGGAAGCGGCGTTGGCGCCGGTCGACGAAGCGGGCAAACAGTTCGAGGCCAGAATCTCCGAGCAGTCCGCCCTGAAACAGAAGCTCGAGGCCGAAGCTTTGCTTGCATTGAAGTTGCCCCCGGTGACCACCAAGAAATCGGAGGTTCTGACGAAACACATCGGCGAAGCGGCCAAAAAGGATCCCACCCTCATGGTGCACGTCCTGCGGAGCTGGCTGGAAGAGGACAAGTAGACCGCCATGATCGAGAATCTCGCCGACAGACCGGTGCACATAAAGGGCATGCGCAAGGCGGCCATCCTTCTGGTCGTGCTGGGCGACGGCGTGAGCGGCGAGATCCTGAGGCACATGGACGAAGAGGAGGTGGAA
>CAYVPZ010000802.1:0-2339 GCA_964453955.1 uncultured Solibacteraceae bacterium
CAGGAGACGGTCGGCCAGGAGATCGGCCCCGCTGAACCCGATGTCTTTCAGGCTGAGCCCCAGCCAGGGCGGATCCGCTTCGGGGAAGGTGGCCTCGGCGCTTTTGGCGAGCACGCGGCGCTCGCCCTTTGCAGAGGTGAAGGTCAGCGCGCCATCGCGCTGGTCGAGATCCTCGTGGACTGTCCAGGTGACCCCGTCGAGCTGGAACTCGCACGTTGGCGCGGGCGCGGCGGCGAATGGACGCGCCACGGACGCGGTTGCTGCCACGCTTTGGAGGAATTGTCGTCGATCCATCTCTAACTCCTTGACATGCACGGGGATTCGATTTAAAGATTATAGATTACATGAAACGGATACTTGCGTTCCTTTTTCTGCTGTCGCTCGCGGCTTACGCGCAGGGCACCCTCGACGACTATAAACGCGCCACCGGCCTGCGCAAGAGCGTGGAGGGCCTGGCCATTCACCTCCCCGACCACGCCGCATGGATCGAGGGCGCGGACCAGTTCTGCTACCGCCGGTCGGTGAAGGAGGGCCACGAGTTCGTGATGGTGGACGCCACCACGCTGGTGAAGAAACCGGCCTTCGACCACCAGCGCCTGGCCGACGCGCTCTCGAAAGCCACCGGGCACAGCTACACGCCGTACAAGCTTCCGTTTCCGGTGGTCGAGTTTCGCGACAAAGGGCAGGCCATCGAGGTGCCCGCCGCGGACTTCTCCTGGAAGTGCAGCCTGACCGATTACACCTGCCAGAAGATGGGCCCCGCGGACTGGCGGTTCCAGCGCCACACCGTCGCCGCTCCGGAGACGCCCGCACCGCCGCCGCCGCCCGAAGCCTCGCCCGATGGCAAGTGGGAGGCGCTCATCCTCAACTTCAACGTGTACGTGCGGCCGAAGGGCAAGAAGCAGGGATTCGCGCTGAGCTACGACGGCTCGGAGAACAACTATTACCAGCGGGAATCGATCGCCTGGTCGCCGGATTCGAAAAAGCTGGCGGCGTATCGCATCCGCCCAGGGTATCACCGCCGCATCCAGTACATCCAGTCTTCGCCCGAAGACCAGCTCCAGCCGAAGACGTTCAGCATCGAATACGCCAAGCCCGGCGATACGCTCGATCTGCCGCAGCCGGTGCTGTTCGATGTCGACGCCCGCCGCCAGATGAACATCGACAATGCGCTGTTCCCGAATCCATACGAGATGTCGCCGCTGGTGTGGCGCAAGGACAGCCACGCGGTAACGTTCGAGTACAATCAGCGCGGCCACCAGGCGTATCGCGTGCTCGAAGCGGACGCGGCCACGGGCTCCGTCCGCGCGCTCATCGACGAAGAGAGCAAAACCTTTTTCTGCTATTCGGGCAAAATGTACCGCCATGATGTCGACGAAGGGAAAGAAATAATCTGGATGTCGGAGCGCGACGGATGGAAC
The DNA here is from genome assembly GCA_964453955.1 of uncultured Solibacteraceae bacterium. Classification (GTDB taxonomy): domain Bacteria; phylum Acidobacteriota; class Terriglobia; order Bryobacterales; family Bryobacteraceae; genus CAWACP01. Next base: position 1,422 of record CAYVPZ010000802.1, read on the forward strand.
CACCTGTACCTTTTCGACGGCGCCACCGGCCAGGTGAAAAACCAGATCACCAAAGGCGAATGGGTGGTTCGCGGCGTGGACAAGGTGGACGACCAGCACCGCCAGATTTTCTTCCACGCCAGCGGCATGCACCCGGGCGAGGACCCGTACTTCGAGCACTACTTCCGCGTGAACTTCGATGGCGGCGGGCTGACACCGCTGACCGAAGCGGGCGCGAACCACTGGGCCAGCTTCTCGTCCGATCTGAAGTATTACGTGGACACGCGGTCGCGGGTGGATCTTGCGCCCATATCGGAGTTGCGCCGCACCGAGGACGGCAAGGTGCTGGCGGAACTGGAGCGCGCCGACATCAGCGCCCTGGCCGCAAGCGGATGGCGTGCGCCGGAAGCGTTTGTCGCCAAAGGCCGCGACGGGCGGACGGACATCTACGGCATCATTATCCGGCCTTCGAAATTCGACTCGTTGAAGAAATACCCGGTGGTGGAATTGATCTACGCGGGCCCGCAGGATTCGTTTGTGCCCAAGTCGTTCAGCCCGTACAATTCCATGCAGTCGCTGGCGGAGCTGGGCTTCATTGTGGTGCAGATCGACGGCATGGGCACGTCCAACCGCTCCAAGGCATTTCACGACGTCTGCTGGAAGAACCTGGCCGACGCCGGTTTTCCCGACCGCATTCTGTGGCACAAAGCCGTGGCCGCGAAATATCCCTGGTACGACATCAGCCGCGTGGGCATCTACGGGCATTCCGCCGGCGGGCAGAGCGCGATGGGGGCGCTGTTGTTTCATCCGGAGTTCTACAAAGTGGCGGTGTCCACCTCCGGCTGCCACGACAACCGCATGGACAAAATCTGGTGGAACGAGCAATGGATGGGATGGCCCGTGGATGCGAGCTATGCCCGCAGTTCCTGTGTGGTGGAT
>CAYVPZ010000803.1:0-2324 GCA_964453955.1 uncultured Solibacteraceae bacterium
TGCGTAGAGCCAATAGCTGGTTCGCGCCCCGCTGGATTCGCTGGTGGATGATGGGGGCCACGCGCGCCGGAGACGGCTGGGTGTGGTACATCGTGGGCGCGATCATTCTGCTGTTCGGAGGCCACGAGCGCTTCTACGCGCTGGCCGCGGGCACGGCGGCGGCCATGCTCAGCATCGGTTGTTTCCAGGCCCTCAAGCGCATGATCGGCCGCAAGCGCCCGTGCGAACTCGCACCGCACTGCTGGGCCACCGTGCTCCCGCCCGACGAGTTCTCCTTCCCGTCCGGCCACACCATGACCGCGTTCGCCGTTACCGTGGCGCTGGCGCTGTTCTATCCCACGCTCTCCGCCGCGCTCCTGTTCTTCGCCTGCAGCATCGCCATATCGCGCGTGGTGCTGGGCATGCATTTTGTCAGCGACGTGATCGCGGGAATGCTGCTGGGCGCCGGCCTCGGCTACGTCTGCTTTCTCCTGTTCGTCTGAGCGCCCGCTTCGCCACCGTACAATGTTGGTGTAGTCGTCACGGCGACCCACCGGAATGACAACATGATGCGCACAGCGCTGCTTTTTCTCTCGCGGCAGCGGTGGCTGCGGCAATGGATGGAAACATCGTCCTTCGCGCAACCCCTGACCCGCCGCTTTATCGCCGGCCGAACGCTCGATGAGGAGCTGGCGGTCTGCCGAAGGCTCGAGGCCGAGAACATCCTGGCCACCCTCGATCAGCTCGGCGAAAACGTCAGCACGGTGGAAGAATCGCGCGCCTCGCGGGATTCCTACCTGCAGATCCTCGACCGCATCGCCGCGGCCGGACTCCGCGCCACGATCTCCGCCAAGCCCACCCAGCTCGGGCTCGATCTGGGCGAGGACGTCTGCCTCGACAACGTTTCCGCTCTCGTCGAGCGCGCCCGCTCGCTCGGGAGCGCTGTTGAAATCGACATGGAGGCGAGCGAGTACGTCGATCGGACCCTGCGCGTGGTCTCGGCGGTCCACCAGCGCCACGGGAGCGTGCGCGCGGTGATTCAGGCCTACCTGTATCGCAGCGAAAGAGACATCGAACGCCTGAACGCGGCGGGCATCCCGGTCCGTCTGGTCAAGGGCGCGTATCGCGAGCCGGCCACCGTCGCGTGGCCGAAAAAGTCCGATGTCGATACCAGCTTTCTGCGGCTGACCAAGCAGTTGCTGGAGGGTGGCACGAACCCGGCCATCGCCACCCACGATGCGGCCATCATCGAGGAAACGGTGCGATGGGGGCGCGCCCGCAAGGTGGAGGCCGGACGCTTTGAATTCCAGATGCTCTACGGCATCCGGCGCGATCTGCAGCGCCAGCTCGTGGAGGACGGTTTCCGGGTGCGCCTGTACGTGCCTTACGGAGACGCCTGGTACCCCTATTTCATGCGCCGCCTGGCTGAGCGCCCCGCGAACGTGATCTTTCTGGCTCGTAACCTGCTGCGGGCCTGAACGCAACATTCCCGGAACTCCGGGGCGTCCGGCTGAGTCCAATACTCCATGAAGTATTGGGCGTATCTGGCCGTCAAGCTGGCGGTTGCGGGCGTCTTTCTGTACGGACTCTGGCACGCCGTAATTCTTCTGCTGCCCACCTTCGACTCTCTGCAGGCCGAGCCGTTCGTGGAATACCTCATTACCGTCATCCTGTTCCCGCTGCTGTGCTTTATCGTGCTGGTGCTGATTATCCGCGATCAGTATCTGCGTTGCCGGACCTGTGGACGGCGCATGCGCATGCCCCTCGAGAAGGGCTCGTTCTCCCACGTGTTCCTGCGCGGACGGCCGCGTCTGGAGTACATCTGCATCTACGGTCACGGCACTTTGAAGGTGCCCGAAGAGCGCGTCAGCGGCTCCGGTGCGTCCGATTGGCAGCCGCACAGCGACGACATCTTAAAGGAACTGGAACACTCCGCGCGCGAGTAGTCACGCCGGGCGTGCGAGAATGGTTCCAGAGTGCCCGTTATAGTACAGGTACCCAGGCGCGCACTGCTGGTCCGATTCGTTCTGAGCCCATGGGGAAAGGCCGTTCTCGCCACCCTGCTGGTCTTCTTCACCGCGTTCGTGCTGGTCTTCGCCTGGTTCTGGGTCAAGTACGCCCGGCTCATCGACGCAAAGCTGGCGGGCGGCCCCTTCGCCAACACCTCCATGCTGTTTGCGACGCCCCGCTCCATCGCGGTCGGCGACGAAATAACGGCGCAGGAGATTGGCGCGGAGCTGAGGCGCTGCGGGTACAGCGCGTCCGACAAGAACCGGCTCGGCTATTACATCCTGAAGCCCGGCGAGATTGACGTCTATCCCGGCCCCGACTCGTATTTCGAACCG
>CAYVPZ010000804.1:0-2323 GCA_964453955.1 uncultured Solibacteraceae bacterium
AGCAGCACGCGATGCGTTTCCTGGCCGCTCTCTTCCCGAAACGCGCCTACGGAAAGGTAATCCACCCCGACCGTGCGAACGCCGCGCTCCACCAGATAGCGCGCGGCATCGGGTGAGACGTACACGAAGTCGGTGGTGAACTCCCGCTCGGCCAGCCGGCGCTCCGAATTGCGCGTGCGGAAAAGCACCCGGTCGCCCGGCTGCAGCGCGCAGGCCTCCAGCTCCTCCGGACGGACCGCTTCGGCATCGCGAATCTGGATCACGCGCGCGTGGCCCACCACCGCTTCGATGGGCAGCGTGTCCATGGACGGGGCGTCCGCCAGGAAGTGCAGCGGCGCATCCATGTGCGTGCCGGCATGGGCCGAAGAAGAAAATTGCGACAGATTATTGCCCGCGCCGCCGGCAATGGTGTGCGTCAGCGTGCGCTCGAACGGCTTGTCGCCGGGCCACCCGGGCATCCCGTTGCGCAGCGGGATAGTGACGTCAATCCAGCCGTCCGTCATTGCGCTGCCGCCGCAACGGCGGGCTGGGGCTTCAGCTCGTTGTCGAGGATCGGCTTCAGATCGGACAAGACCACCGGCCCGTGGTAAGGCTTGCCGTCGATGAAGAGCGAGGGTGTACCGAACACGCCGAGCTTGTCGCCCTCGGCCACATCCGCTGCCACGGCCTGGCGGAACCGGTGGTTCTCCATGTCGCGCGCGAACCGCATCATGTCCAGGGCGAGACCGCGGGCGATCGCGAAAATGGTCTGGGGCGACAAGCGCTGGGCGTTGGCGAAGAGCTTGTCGTGCATCTCCCAGAACTTGCCCTGATCGTTGGCGGCCAGCGCGGCTTCGGCGGCCATCAACGCGTGCGGATGCATCTCATCCAGCGGGAACTGCTTGAACACCAATTTCACGTCGTTGGGGTACGCGGCCATGACGGCGGCGATCTCGCCCACCGCCATGGCGCAGTAGGGGCACTCGAAATCGGAAAACTCGACGATGGTGATCTTCGCGGACCGAGGCCCGCGCGTAGGGGCGCCGGCGGTCGCGATCTCCACCGGGTCGCCGAGGATGCGGTTCTGACTGGCGCGCATCTTGGCGATGGCGGAGGTCACCAGCGCGTCGTGAATCTGGTCCGGCGTGCGGTGATTGCGCACGCCTTCCACAACGATGGAAGCGAGAGCGCGGCTGTCGCCGCACGAGGGATCGGCGATGCGGCACTGCGCCAGCTTCATGTTGCATCCACAGGTGCAGCTCTCGCCGCGCAGGATCTTCAGCGCCTGTTCCTTCTGGGCGGGGGTGAGGCCGCTGAAGTCGACGCTGGGAAGGTCGGTGGCGGTGGTCCAGTCGGTTTGCGCGGGAAGTGCGAGGCAAACCAGGGCGACAAGCGCGGCGAAGCGCAGCAAACTGCTCATATCCTATTATTGGACACGCGCTCCAGCGCCAGCAGCCGCTCTTTGTTCTCCAGGCCGCCGCCGTAACCGGTGAGCTTACCGTTGCTGCCGATCACGCGATGGCACGGCACCACAATGGAAATGGGATTCGCCCCATTGGCCAGCCCCACAGCGCGCGAGCCGTTCGGCGAACCGATCCGGCGCGCCAGCTCGCCATACGAGATGGTCTGGCCGTAGGGAATGTTGCGGAGTTCGCGCCAGACGCGCAATTGGAAAGGCGTGCCCGCGGGCGCCAGCGGGAGGTCGAAATCGCGCAACTCGCCCGCGAAATACGCGCGCAACTGGCGCACGGGTTCGGCCAGCGCGGCGGGATCTTCGCGCCATCCGCTCTCCGGCTTCCCGCCGAACAGGAGCTTGCGAAGCCCGGTCTCATCCGCCGCCAGCAGCAGTCTTCCGACGGGGCTTTCCATCCACGTGTAGAACATCGAGTTTTCCATCCTTCACTCCTTGCCAGATATGCATGGCCGCATAGGCGCGCCAGGGGCGCCATGATTCCGTTTCCGCTGGGTGGCAAACGCGCCGCAGGACCAGGTCGGCGGCCGGAAACGCGTCCGGGTCGGACAGCGCGCGCATGGCAATATACTGCGCGGTCCACGGACCGATGCCGGGGAGCGACCGCAGCTTCTCCTGAAAGGCGGCGGAATCCACCGCCGCGTGAAATGCCACCTCGCCCGATGCGACGGCGCGCGCGAATTGGCGAATCGCCTCCGCTCGCGACGCGGGCATCCCGATGGCGAGATCCGCGGTGGATACGTCCGCGGGCGAGGGGAACGTGTGGGTGAGACCGGTCACGTCGAATGCAACCGGCTGCCCGATCTTCCGCACCAGGCGGGCGGCAAGCGTGCTGGCGCCGGCCACGCTGACCTGCTGGCCCAGGATTGTCCG
>CAYVPZ010000805.1:0-2320 GCA_964453955.1 uncultured Solibacteraceae bacterium
GGTTCGCCGTTCCAGCGATCCGCCTCGCCCAGGGAGATCCGGATGAGCTTCGCCGGGCCGGACTTCCGCTCGTGCGGCAGCTTCGGTTCCGGCCTCCGTTCCTTCCGCGCCATCTTTACGATGGTGGTGTCCTGCACTTCGATCAGGCCGTCGCTCACCATGTCGTAGAGCGTGGGGAGAATCTCGTCCACCTTCGCCGCCGCCTCCACAAACTCGATGACGATGGGCAGGTGATCGGCAAGCACCTCGACTTTCGGCGTGTGCAGGATGCGATGCGCGCCGAATCCCGACATGGCCCGCGTTGCCGTGGCGCCGGTCACGCCTTTGTGCATCAGAAACGTCATGATCGCATCGTGCAGCGACCCGGCGTGATGCGGGGTGTCCTCATTGAGATAAATCGTGACCTTTTTCGCCGGTCCTTTCGATAACATTCAACCTCCCTTGGAGACAGCGGCCTTGCGCGCCGGCCGCGCGCCGGAACCGCCCGGCAACAGATGCCTGGGCATAAAGAACGCATTGGCGATGGCGGTGGGGATCACCGCGCTTCCGATCACCGTCGCCACCAGATGCGAATACTGTGCCTGCGTAATGATGTGATGGTTCAGCCCGAACAGAGCGGAGATGGTTCCGAACGTCAGACCCGTGGACATCATCAGCGAATAGTACATACCATCATGACCCAGATAATTGAAGGCGCGCACGGCCGGCACCAGCCCCACCATCTTGGAGCCCATCTTGGCGAAAAACAGCGCCACGAAGTTGATCGGAGCGGCAATGAGAACGGGAACCGACACGAACGATCCAGCGCGAATGAAATAGAACGGGGTCAGCAGCCCGAACACCACCGTGCGCAGGCGGCGGATCAGCTCGTGATCCTTCCCCACGGTGCCGGCCAGAACCATTCCGATGATATACGCGGGCAGAACCGCCTCGCTTCCCGACCAAACCGCCAACCCGCCCATTGCGAACAGCAGGAACAACAGGTACTTCGCCTCGAGTTCGGAGACGCGCCCGCCGAAGCGATGGAAGAACCAGGGCGTGACAAAAGGGAGCGCCGCGAAGACGACGATGCTGATCGCAATGAAGGCCAGCGTCTTCAGCGTAAATGGCGAGAAAATCAATCCCAGTGCGATCACCGTGCCCAGATCGTTGACGAAGCACGCCGCCAGAATGGCCTTCCCGAAATCGGTACGGTTGAAGCCCAGCTCCAGCATCACCGCGTAGACCACCGCCACCGACGTGGTGGACAGCGCGACGCCGCAGAGCCAGCTTGACACCCACGACCAGCTCAGCACGAAATGCGCGATGAGGGTGGCGCCAATAAAGGGACAGAAGAACCCGACGAGGCCGACGACAAGCGCCTCTTTCCACTTGGTTCGGAAGATCTGAGGGTCCAGTTCGGCGCCGGCCAGAAAGGTCAGAACGATGGCCCCGGTGCCCGCCAGAAACGTGATCCACGGGGCCTTTGCGCCGAGCCATTCCTGGCCCATCAACGCGCCTATGATCAACTGCGCCACGGTCCCCACGACGATCTCGGAAAGCGCCGTCGAGATGCGCAGCAGGTTGGCGAGCAGTACCGCCAGCAGTGCCAGAAGAAGCCAGATGGCCGCCAGGAACCAAACCTGTTCCATTTCGTCTCCAGATAGTTGTCAGGGATTCACTGCGGGACTGGCTGGCAGCCAAATGCTCCTACAGTGAATTCACCATAGGAGTCATCGGCCACTGGAAAGTGCGCGAGTGGCGTTAAGCGAACTCCACCGCTGGTCTCAGATTACATGGCTGCGGGCGCCCTGGTCAACTCCTGCCTGTACCTCAATCGACAGCTCCGCGGCGTCGATGCGGGCCAGGTCCGCGGCCATCTCGGGCGCGTCGGACTGCGCCCGCGACAGCAGGTTCTCGATCGTTCCCATGAGGTCGTCCAGGCGCATGGCCGCCTGTTTCTCGATCCCGAAAAGCGCGGTGTTAATGCTCTGCTCCCACTGCGATGTGATTCGCGAGAGATTCTTGAATACTTCGAACGGCAGCTTGCGATCGAGCAGGTGCCGCCGCACCATGCCCCGCACCAACCACATCGGGATCACCCAGCTTAGCAGCTCCCAGCTTCTGTCGAACACCCGGCCCACTTTGACGTCCGGCGTCCGCGGCGGCTCGGCTTCCATCTCAATCTCGGTAATGCGCAGGGGCACTCCGAAGGCCGCCGCCGTGCGCTCGGAAAGGCGCGCGCGGAAGTCCTGCAGGGAGCGGGCCAGTTGCCTTTTCACCTGCCCGACGTACCCGGAGAACTCCCGGCGATGCGCGGCCGAAAGCGCGCCCAGCGTGC
>CAYVPZ010000806.1:0-2314 GCA_964453955.1 uncultured Solibacteraceae bacterium
CACAACAGGTCTTGATGGAGGAGACCGGGGTGACGAACGTGGTGGATCCACTTGGCGGTTCCTGGTACGTCGAGTCCTTGACCGACTCGTTGGAAAGTGAGGCCGAGCAGATCTTCTCCGAGATCAAGTCCATGAGCGCCGACGGCTCGATCACTTCTGGTGTCCTACAGGGTATCGAGGCCGGCTGGTTCGCGTCCGAGATTGCCGAGGGTGCCCAGCACGGCGCCCAGTTGCAGTCCGGGATTCTCCGCGGCCGGCACGCACGAAGCGCAGGCCTGCACCATGCGCTCGGCGCCCTCGAGCAGACGCTCCACGTCGAGGCCCGCCGCCGCGGCCGGGATGATGCCAAAATTCGAAAGCGCCGAGTAGCGGCCGCCGATGGAAGGCACGCCGTAGAAGATGTGGCGGAAGCCGGCGTTGCGCGCCACGGTCTCCATGCTGGAGCCGGGATCGGTGACGGCGACGAAGTGCTGGCCCGCGCCGGCCGCGCCAACCACCGCTTCTACGCGGGCGCGGAAGTATTCGTAATAGAGGTTGGGCTCCAGCGTGGACCCCGATTTGCTCGACACGATGAAAAGCGTTTTCGCCAGGTCGAGCGACGCCTCCAGGGCGCGCACCTGGGCGGGGTCGGTGGAATCGAGTATGGCCAGCCGGGGGAAGCCGGGCTGCTGACCGAAGGTTGTGGCCAGCACGTCCGGCGCGAGACTGGACCCGCCCATGCCCAGCACCACGGCGTGCTCGAATCCGGCGCTTCTCACTTCTTCGGCGAAAGCCTGGAAGGCGGCAATGTGCTCGATCTGCTGGTGCGAGATGCGCAGCCAGCCGAGCCACTTCGCCTCATCGTCGGCGGTCCACAGCGTGGCGTCGCCGTCCCAGAGACGTTTCACCTTCGCGCCTGCGCCCCAGTCGGAAACGGTGGCGGCGACGGCGGCGGTGAGGGGCGCGGGCAACTGGAGCTGCTGGTGGCCGGTGCGCGGTTGCATGGAGGTGCGGATGGCATCCAGCATGGTCCGCCAGGCTGCGGAGAACTGTTCCACGCCGTCGGCCAGCAGCTTGTTCGTAACGTCGTCGAGCGAGATACCGAGGTACTCCAGCTCGGAAAGCTGACGCTCGGCTTCGTCGGGATTCTCCACCAGCGCGTTTCTGAGCACGCCGTGATCGCGGAAAGCGGCGGCGGTGGCCGGGGGCATGGTGTTCACCGTGTGCGGGCCGATCAACTCCTCGATGTAGACGACGTCGCGATAGGACGGGTTCTTGGTGCTGGTGCTGGCCCAGAGCAGCCGTTGCGGACGGGCGCCCTTTTTCTCCAGCGCCTCCCAGCGCGGGCCGGAGAAGAACTTCTGGAATCGCGCGTACGCCCGCTTGGCGTTGGCGATGGCCGCCTTGCCCAGCAGCCCCTCGATCAGCGCGCGCTCCGAGGGTCGCGCGGTTTTCCAGAGGTCCTGCAGCAGCTTGTCGACGGCGGTGTCGATGCGGCTGACGAAGAAGCTGGCCACGCTGGCAATGCGGTCGATGGGCAGCCCTTTGGCGGCACGCTCTTCGAGACCTCTCAGGTAAGCTTCGGCGGCGTCCTCATACGCGGACACCGCGAACAGAAGGGTCACGTTGATGTTGAGGCCGGCGGCGATCAGCCTCGAGATGGCCGGCACTCCTTCGTTCGTGCCCGGCACCTTGACCATCAGGTTGGGGCGATCCACCAGTTTCCAGAGCTTGTGCGCCTCGCTGATGGTTGCCTCGGTGCTGTGCGCCAGTTCCGGAGACACCTCCAGGCTGACGTAGCCATCGAGGGCCCGGGTGGCGTCATAGACGGGCCGCAACAGGTCGGTAGCGTTGGCGATGTCGCGCCGGGCCAGGCGCTCGAAGGCCTGCTGCGCGTCGCCGCCCGCATGCAGCGCGATTTCGTCGAGCTCGGCGCGGTAGTCCGTGCTGCCACCAATCGCTTTCTCGAAAATGGAGGGGTTGGAGGTGAGCCCGCGCAAGCCGTCGCCGGCGATCATCTGGGCGAGTTCCCCGCCCTCGACGAAACTGCGGCGGATGTAGTCCAGCCAGAACGACTGACCGAAATCGGCCAGTTCCACGAGATTGTTCTTCTTGTCAGCCATTTAACAGTGCGTCCTTTCGCCAGCCACCACGGGGCGCCATTTAGTTGGGATGCTTCGGGCGGCCACAAAGTGTCAGCGTAACATTGGCTTCCCGCCGCAGGACAGTGTGCCGTTTTTGTGGTTTCGAACGTGTGAAACCGGGGCCGCGGACCCATATGATATATTTGAGGCTTCACCCTGCCCGTGGGCCCGTAGCTCAGTTGGTTAGAGCG
>CAYVPZ010000807.1:0-2312 GCA_964453955.1 uncultured Solibacteraceae bacterium
ACATCTTCTCGATTTCCGGCGGCGGCGGATTGTCGCTGCCGTTCATCCAGTTGAACGCGGCGGGATGGGCGCGCAGGCGGCGGATCTGATCGCGCAGGGACTCGGCCGCAACGGTGCGGTCTTCGTCGTCCCAGTCCTTCCAGTGCTCCCAGTGATCGCAGCAGCACCAGCCGGCCATGACGAGGATTCCGTACTCGTCGGCGAGGCGCAGGAAGTTGTCGTCCTCGATTTTGCCTTCCATGCGCACGGCATTCAGATTCAGGTCGCGGACATAACGCAGCTCGTCTTCCTGGCGCTGCGGCGAGGCGCGGAGGAGCATGTCGAAGGTCCAGCCGCCGCCGCGAATCAGGATGCGGCGGCCGTTGACGCTGAAGATGCGGTGGCTCTGCGGAATGGACTGGCCGGTCATGGTGAGCAGGTCGTCGGTGGAGCTGACCAGCTCGCTGGTGATTTCACGGATGCCGAACCGCGTTTCGCTCTGATCCGAAATGGCTCCGCCGGCTTCGAATTGCAGATCGAGCGTGTAGAGGTTTTGCGGGCCCACCTGCGCGGGCCACCACAGGCGCGGGCTGACGACGTCGTTTTCGAACGTCACCACTTTGGTTTCGTCCTTCCCGAGCGTGACCGGCTGCGAGAGCGCGATGTTCTCGATCCGGCCCTTCAGGACTCCTTTCACCGCGCGGCCGGTCTGGTTGTGCAATTCGGCGGTGACGGTGAGGTGCGCTTTGTCGGCTGCGGGCAGATCGAGTTTTGTGATCACCTGCGGGAAGCGGATGGTCACCGGGCCGCTGGTGGTGAGGTAGACGTCGCGCCAGATGCCCATTCCTTTGTCGGGCGGGGCGGGGTTCCAATCCACGAAGGTGATGGCGAGGTCGTCGGGCGTGGGAGGGAACACCTCCACCGCGAGAGCGTTGAGCTTGCCGGGGAGCACGATGCCGGTGACGTCGAACTCGAAAAGCCGCCACGCGCCGGCCATCTTTTCGGAGCTGGCGATCTGGTGGCCGTTGAGCCACACGTTGGCGCGAAAGTTGATGCCGTCGAAGTGAAGCTGGATTCGTTTGCCCGCGTACTCCGCGGGCGCGGTGAACTGGGTGCGATACCACCACGACGAACGGAACACGCTCTCGGGCGGCATGGGGATGTTGGAGAAGTTTTCGCCGATGGGGTAGGTGGTTCCCGAGATTGAGCGCAGGTTCGTGCCGAAGGCGGGATCGGGGTAGACCTGATCGGCCACCAGCGCGGCCATGACGGTGGAGGGCACGGTGGCCTTCCAGGAGTGCCGCGGATGGAACGGCACGTTGGCGAGCACGTCGTCCTGCTGCTTGTCGGTGGAGGGTTGGATGTACCAGCCGTTGCTCAGCGGCAGCTTGTTCTCGGCCGCGCCGGCGCTGGCAACGAGCGCGAACAGGACGCAGGCGAAAACGCCTGCTCCACATCGCGGCAAGCCGCAAACCAGGAAAGGGGAGCGGGGCTGAGAGCCTGCTCCACATCGGCGGTGGAGCAGGCCTTTGGCCTGCCCTGCCTTCCTCCACGAGCTGTTCAAGCTTCCTCCTCGGCCGGGATCGAAAAATCCACCAGTTCGCCGCGAAAGCCGCGGGTTTTCCATGCGCCGAACGCGATGCCGGCCAGCATCCAGATGGCGCCGGCAATTTGCGCGGTGCGGCTCAGGTTCAACCATAGCAGCAGGCAGACCAGAAACCCGATCACCGGCGGGATCAGGTTCGACAGCTTCTTGTCGCGCTCGCGCACGTAGTAGCGCACCAGCGCCGCGAGGTTCACGCCCATGAACGCAATGAGCGCGCCGAAGTTGAGCAGCTCCGCGCCGAGGCCGAAATCGCGAATCGCCAGCGCGCCCGCCAGCGCAAATACGCCCACGAACAGCACGTTATTGCGAGGGATGCGGCGCTTCGGCTCGATGGCCCCAAAGAAAGATTTTGGCAAAGCATTGCTGCGCCCCATGCCGAACAACAGCCTTGCCGCGCCGAGTTGCGCACCCATGCCCGATCCGAAATTCGCCACCACAAGGGTGAAGCCGACGATGGCCAGCAACGGCTTCCAGGCGCGTCCCGCGGCGTAGACGAAGGCGGTGGTCTCGTCCGGAAACGGCTCCGATGCCGGCCACAACAACTGCGCCGCGTACACTTGCACGGCGGAGAGCAGGCCGATGACCACGCAGGTGAGCACCGTGGCCAGCAGGATATTGCGGCGCGGGTTCTCCGCTTCTTCCGACAGCGTGGAGATGCCGTCGAAGCCGATGTAGGTCAGCACGGCGATGGAGGTGCCGCCGAGCACCGTGCTCGTGCTGAAGGTGG
>CAYVPZ010000808.1:0-2292 GCA_964453955.1 uncultured Solibacteraceae bacterium
GTGGAGGGCCGCGACCTGTACAGCGGGAAAGCCGACGTCATTGTCTGCGACGGCTTCATCGGCAACGTGGCGCTGAAGGTGAGCGAGGGGCTGGTGGAGATGTTCCGCAACCTGCTCCAGGAATCGCTGCGGGCCACGGTGACTCGCAAGGTGGGATACCTGCTCTCGCGAACGGCCTTTCACGATTTCAAGAAACGCATCGATTACACCGAATATGGCGGGGCGCCGCTGCTGGGCGTGCGCGGCGTGTGCATCATCTGCCACGGGCGTTCCAACGCCAACGCCATCAAGAACGCCATCCGCGTGGCCGCCGGACTCGCCCAGGGCGGCATCAACGAAAAAATCGAGGCCGAGCTGGCGCAATTCGCCACCGTGCAGATGTGATGCGGTTGCCGATCCTGCTGGCGCTGACCGCCCTTGCGATGGCTTCTTACGCGGCCGAGGACCCGGTGCAGTGGTCGCTCACGCCAGACCGCGCCTCCGTGGCTCCGGGTGGAACCGTGCTGGCCCGGCTCACCGCGACTCTGGAGCCCGGCTGGCATCTCTACTCCCCCACCACCCCGAAAGGCGGACCCATCCCCACCAGCCTCGCCCTGGCCGAAGCGCCGGCCATCGCCGCCACGCGCATCTACGAGCCGAAACCGGATCGGCGCTTCGACGCGAACTTCCAGCTCGACACCGAGACCTTCGAAAACGAAGTGGTGTTCCTGGTGGCGGTGGAGTTGCGGAAGAACGCCCCGGCGGGAGCCCTCGATCTGACCGCGCAGGTACGCTATCAATCCTGCAACGACAAGATGTGCCTGCCGCCGAAACGGAAGACGGCATCGGCGCGCATCACGGTGGACCCGGCGGCGCCCGCGGGGGCGGTGGTGATTCCGGCCGGCTACGCGGACATAGCGCAGCCGGCCGCGCACACTTCGTCCGCTCCCTCTACTCCCCTTACTCCCTCTTTTCTGTTGCTGGCTTTCGCCTTCGGTCTGGCCGCCATCTTCACCCCGTGCGTGTTTCCGATGATCCCCATCACGGTGTCGTTCTTCCTCAGCCAGCCCAGCGGCAAACGCGGGCACGGCCTGATGCACGCGCTCATCTACTCGGCCGGAATCGTGGTGCTGTTCACGGCGCTGGGGCTGGCGGCGAAAGCGATTGCCGGGCCGATTGGCGTAGTGCGGCTGGGCGCCAGCCCATGGGTGAACGGGTTCATCGCGCTGATCTTCGTGGCGTTCGGTCTCAGCCTGCTGGGCGCGTTCGAGCTGACCCTGCCGTCCGGTTTCCTGACCAAAGTGGACAGCGCGTCGCGGCGGGGCGGCTATGTGGGAACGCTGATCATGGGCCTGACGTTCGCGCTGACGGCGTTTGCCTGCGTGGGGCCTTTTGTGGGTCCGCTGCTGGTGGCTTCGGTGCAGGGCGGCGAGCTGCAGCCGGTGCTGGGGATGATCGCTTTTTCCGCCGGTCTGGCCGCGCCCTTTTTTCTGCTGGCCGCTTTCCCGTCGTTTCTGCGCCGGCTCCCGCGCAGCGGCGGATGGATGGTGCGGGTGAAGGTGGTCTTCGGGTTCGTGATTCTGGCGGCGGCGCTGAAGTACCTGAGTGTCATCGACCAGCAGTTTCACCTCGGCGTTCTCACGCGGGAGCGTTTTCTGGCCGCGTGGGTGATCCTGTTCGCGCTACCCGGACTTTACCTGCTGGGTCTGCTGCGGCTGGAGGGCATCGCCGCGGACGAGCCGCTCGGCGTGGGCCGCACGCTGGTGGCGGCTCTGTTCCTGATCTTCTCTTTGAGCCTGGTGCCCGGCATGTTCGGCGGACACCTGGGCGAGCTGGATGCGTGGGTGCCGGCGTCAACCTTCACCGCGGGGTCCGCCGCGGCCGCGGAACCGGCGTGGATGACCAACCAGTATCGGGAAGCGCTGGCGCGGGCCCGCGCCGCCAACCAGCTGGTGCTGGTGAACTTTACCGGGTACGCGTGCACGAACTGCCACTGGATGCGCGCGAACATGTTCCCGCGGCCGGAGATCCGCCCGCTGCTGGACGATTTCGTGCTGCTGGAGCTTTACACCGACGGCACCGACGCGGCGTCCACGGGCAATCAGGAGATGGAGAGCCGCAAGTTCGGCACGGTGGCGATTCCGTTCTACGCGATCGTGGACGGCAATGAGGAGGTGGTCGCCACCTTTCCCGGCCTGACCCGCGATGCGGGCGAGTTCGCGGCGTTTCTGAAGACGCGGCATCCGGCCTGAGCGGCCCTCACCGCCCGCGGCGCGCCAGATACAGTTCCGCGGCCAGATCCTCCTGCTCTTT
>CAYVPZ010000809.1:0-2282 GCA_964453955.1 uncultured Solibacteraceae bacterium
CACAATACTACGACCGCCCCATTGCGGTGGCCCGACTCAATGCGGTTCTGGGCCTCCCCACTTCCGTTCAGGATTCCCTGACCACGGCCGCCAACGCTTCTTAAGTATGTCCATGCAGAGAAAACGTCCGGTCTCAATTCTGGGCCTGGCCGCGCTGCTGGCGTTCGCGGGAATGGCCGGCACCATTGTAGTCCCGCCGCCAACCGACAAGCCAGCGGTCCACGGCTCGGCCGGCGACTCGGCAATTACATCGGAATCCGGAATCAGTGCTGTCGCGGGAAACCTTCCGGTTAACCCTCCGGAGACCAGGCACTCCGACGGCATAGTACTCTTGTTGTTAATCGTAATACCAGTATGGATTCTTCTGAATGCGATTACGTCCCCGCAGTTTTACGAGTACATGCGAAAGATCTACTTTCCCGAAGAGTATTGACTTGCAGATTCGCAAAGCCGTAGTAACGGCCGAAACCTCACGGAGCTTCCGTCGATTTGAGGCTCTTCTCGGCAGTATCCACGGTGTGAGCCCAGTGGGCGTTCGCCCTATGAGAGCTTGTTGGCTGAAGTACACAGCAGCCTGCACGATCGCGCGCTGATTTCCGGTGCGGGTTGCGGCATTCTGCCGGGTTTGCCGATCCGCGCGTGCGGAGCATCTACTTTCCCGAAGAGTATTGACGACACGCAAGCGACAGAATGCAGATTCGAAAAGCCGTAGTCACCGCCGCAGGGAGGCGCCAGCGAAACCTCCCCATGCAGACCCTCATCGACGGGCACGGCACCGAACGCTCGGTGCTGAGCCTGGTGGTCGGCGAAGCCCTGCGCGCCGGCATCGAGGACATCTGCATCGTCGTCTGGCCCGGGGACGAGGAGGCCTACACCAAGCTTCTGGCAAACGACCCCGCGCGCCTGTATTTCGTTCGCCAGACCGAACCCCGCGGCTATGGTCACGCAGTATATTGCGCCCGCGAGTTCGTCAAAGATGAACCCTTTCTCCATTTCGTCGGCGACCACATTTACGTCGGCGACGGGCTGGTCGGCTGCGCCCAGCACCTGGTGGAGGCCGCATCCGCCGAAGCTTGTTCCGTCTCCGCCGTGCAGGTGACGCGTGAGAACCTGCTGCCGTACTATGGAGCCGTCGGCGGCCAGCCCGTCGCCGCAAGACCGGGACTGTACCGAGTCGACACCGTGATCGAAAAGCCCACGCCCACCGAAGCGGAACAGAGGCTCGTCGTTCCCGGCCTGCGCAGCGGTCAGTACCTGTGTTTTCATGGGATGCACGTGCTGACGCCAGTGCTGTTCGACATCCTCTCGCCCATGCTCCGGGCGGGCGCCAACGGTGGTGTGACCCTCTCCGCCGCCCTCGCGGAGCTGGCGCAACGCGAGCAGTACCTCGCCATGATCCAGCAGGGCCGCCGCTACGACGTCGGCGTGAAGTACGGCCTGTTCACCGCCCAGCTTGCCCTCGCTCTCGACGGTCGGGATCGCGACGAAGTCCTCACGCAACTGCTCGACGTCCTCTCCGCGCGCGAAATGCATTCGGCCACGAGAGCGATGGCGTGAGCGATCTGTGGGCGATCATCGCCTCCAGCGATCCCGAGGTCCGGAACCGCTCACTGGACGGGTTCTGCCGCACCGCGCCTGTTGACACGCTGCTGGCCGAAGCCGGCGACCTCGACCGCCACAGGCACGCGTGTGACAACCTCTACGAGCGCGTCCGCGCGTTGTTCTTCCTCTACGCGATTCACCGCTTCCACCTTCCCGGCAAACTCGCCTCGACCGGCCGCGCGCTAATCCCCTTCGCAGGCTACGAGAAGCTGCTCAATCGCCGCTACGAAGAGGCCATCGCGGTTTTTCTCGCCGCCCAGTCTGCCGCGGGACCGGATGACGGCCTCTCCAGTGCCCTCGCCGCCGCCTACCGCGGGCTCGCCTTCCAGACCCTCGCCGACCAGGTCCGCCGCAGCGTCCGATCCGTCCGGGGCAACCAGTGGATGTTCCGGACCGGTCACCCCGCCGACTACGCCCTGCGCATTTGCCCCGAACTTCTGCGGCGCGATGCCGCGGGGTTCCCCATCCTCCACGAGGCCACTCCGGTCCGCATGGATCTCAGTCACAGTGGATGGAGCGACATCTTCTTCCTGGGGATGGATCTGCCGGAACGGGCGCGCGTACTCAACGTCTCCATCGATCTCGCCGTGCATGGTTCCGGCTCGCCCTGCCCCAAACCGCCGGTCGAAGCGTACCTGCGCGTGATCGACCGTCCGGTGATCCGCCTGGTCAGCATCGAT
>CAYVPZ010000810.1:0-2277 GCA_964453955.1 uncultured Solibacteraceae bacterium
CCATGAACACCGGCACCATGGCGGCCAAGGAAGCCGGCAACATGGTGGACCTCGACAGCAACCCCACCAAGCTCATTGAAGTGGTGGCCATCGGCAAGCAGTTGCTGATCACCCGCGGGGCGCTGACCACCTTCTCCATCGCCAACGACGTGGCCAAGTATTTCGCCATCATCCCGGCCATGTTCATGGTCACCTACCCATCGCTCGCCAAACTGAACATCATGGGCCTGCACACGCCCCAGAGCGCCGTGCTGGCGGCGGTGATTTTCAACGCGCTGATCATCATCGCGCTGGTTCCACTGGCCCTGCGCGGCGTCAAGTACCGTCCCGTGGACGCCGCCAGCCTGCTGCGGCGCAATCTGCTGATCTACGGGGTGGGCGGCATCATCGTGCCGTTCCCGGGCATCTGGGCCATCGACCAGTTGCTGGCCTTGTTCCATCTGGCATAGGAGCCTTCGACTATGTGGCAACAACTTCTCCCCGGACTTCGCATCACCGTCTTTTTCACCGTTCTGTGCGGGCTGGTGTACCCCCTGGCCATAACCGGCATCTGCCAGCTCGTGTTTCCGCATCAGGCCAACGGAAGCCTGATCCCGCTCAACGGAAACCTGGTGGGATCGGAGCTTCTCGCGCAGGGCTTCACCAGGCCGGAGTACTTCCAGCCGCGCCCGTCGGTGGCCGGCAACGGCTACGATCCCACCGCTTCCGGCGGATCGAACTACGGCCCCACCAACAAGAAGCTGATCGACCGCGTGCAGGCCTCCGTGGAGCAGTTCCGCAAGGACAATCCGGATTACCACGGGGCCATTCCCGCCGATCTGCTCACGGCATCGGCCAGCGGCCTCGATCCGCACCTCAGCCCCGATTCGGCTCTGGCGCAGGCCGCGCGCGTGGCCAAAGCTCGCGGCGTGGCGCCCGACCGAATCAACACGCTGATCGCCAGCCTGACCGAGGGGCCGGATCTCACGGTGCTCGGCGAGCCGCGCGTGAATGTGTTGAAGCTGAATCTGGCCCTCGACCGTCAGTTCCCGCGGCGGTAGACATTATACTGAGTGGGATGAGGGGATCCAAGACGGGGACCGTCTCCGCGCGCGCCCTGACTTTGGCCAGCAGAGTCGAACATGGGGCGTGAGCTGCGCCGAAGAACGCCCGAGGAGCTGTTGCTCGAAGTGCAGGAGGAGGAGTCCTGCGCACGCAAGGGGCGGCTCAAGATTTTCCTTGGCTATGCCTCGGGCGTTGGCAAGTCCTACCGCATGTTCGACGAAGCGCGCCGGCGGCGCGAGCGCGGGCAGGACGTGGTGGTGGCCGCCGTGCAGCCCAAAGTGTCTCCGGAAGTGGCCGAGCTGCTGGCGCATCTGGAGATGATCCCGCTGCGAACGGTTGCGGAAGAGAACGCCATCGATCTGAATGCGGTGATCGCGCGCCATCCCGGCGTGTGCGTGATCGACGGCCTTGCCTACGACAACCCGGATACCTTCCGGAATCCAACTCGCTGGCAGGACGTCGCCGAGATGCTGTGCGCGGGCATTTCCGTGATCACTTCCATCAACATCCAGTACGTCGCCGAGCTGCGCCAGTTGATCGAATCGGTCACCGGCAAGCGGGTCGCCCCCACCGTGCCCATGAGCTTCCTCCAGAGCGCCGACGAGATAGAAATCGTGGACGTTCCCCCGGAAGAGCCCGCCGAGCGTTCGCCCGAGCAGCAGATGAACGCCGTGAAGCGCGAGCAGCGGCTGTCCCGTTTGCGGGAGCTGACGCTGGTGCTGGCCGCCGACGTGGTGGATCATCAGTTGACCGAATATCTGCAGCGCCACGGCATCGAGCAGCATTTCGGCACGCACGAGCGGGTGCTGGTGTGCATCACCCCGCGCGCCAACGTGCATGAGATGGTGGAGACAGCCCGTAGCATCGCCGAAAAGTTCCATGGGGAGTTGATCGGCGCCTACGTCCACCAGCCGCATATCTCGGCCGTGGACCAGGCCGCCCTCGACGACAAACTTGCTCTGGCGCGCTCCGCCGGCGCCAGCATCGAGATTCTTCACGGCGAAGATCCCGTCGACGCGATTCTCGAGTTCGCCCGTGCCCGCGGCATCACGCAACTGTTCATCGGACACAGCCAGCGCTCCGGACTCTGGTCGCGCCTGCTGGGGAACCCGGTGGACAAGCTCATTCACCGGTCCAGAGGAATGGATGTGCGAGTATTTCCTCAATAGGACATGGCGGAGCAACGGACCGGGAAGCTGAAGATCTTCATGGGATACGCGGCCGGAGTCGGCA
>CAYVPZ010000811.1:0-2277 GCA_964453955.1 uncultured Solibacteraceae bacterium
CGAGCTTGTTGGCCCGCGCCAGCGCCGCCACCTGTACCCAGGGAAACTCGCGGCTGATGGCGTCTACAGCCTCATAATCGCCCTGCGAGGCAATGGGGAAGCCGGCTTCGAGGATATCGACGCCCAGCTCCACCAGTTTTGCCGCCATCCGCAGCTTCTCGGGTACGGTCATGCTGCAACCGGGCGACTGTTCGCCGTCCCGCAGGGTGGTGTCGAAGATGTATACGCGATCAGGCAACGGGGTTCCCTCCCGAACTCCCATTATGCGAGGCGGTTGGCCATTTGGCAAATTTATAATCATCGCCCTGTGCATGAGCTATAGTAATGGCATAAGCAGGACTTATGGAACTCTACCCCCTCAAAGTGTTCCTCACGGTGGTGAGCGAGAAGAGTTTTTCGCGGGCGGCGGAAAAGCTCCTGCGCACGCAGCCGGCCGTTTCGCTGGCCATCGCCAAGCTGGAATCGGATCTGGGCGAGAAGCTGATCGACCGCTCGGGGAAGGATCTGATCGTCACCGATGCCGGCCGCATCGTGCTGGAGCACGCGCGGCGCTTCGAGAATCTGCAGAGCGAGCTGGACAACGCACTGGCCGAACTGCGGGATCATTCGGCCGGGCGGCTGATTATCGGCGCGAACGAATCGACCACCCTGTACATGCTGCCGTCGCTCGAACAGTACCGCAGGATGTACCCGAAGGTGAAGGTGCAGGTGCGGCGCTGTTTATCGAGCAAGATTCCGGGGCAGCTCATCGACGGGGATCTGGAGCTGGGCGTGATCAGCTACGATCCCGAGGACGACCGGCTGCGGTCGCTGGTGATCTACCACGATCATCTGGCGTTTGTGATTTCGCCGAAGCACCGGTTCGCCAGCCTGGAGGAGATCTCCATCACCGAGCTGGGCATGGAAACGTTCATCGCGCACAACGTGCTTTCGCCGTATCGCGCGATTGTGATTCGCCAGTTTCAGCAATCCAAAGTGACGCTGAACATGGACGTGGAGATGCCCACGGTGGAGACGATTCGGCTGCTGGTGTCGCGCAACGAGGGGGTGGCGTTTCTGCCGCGCATGTGCGTGGAGCAGGACATCGCCGCGGGCAACCTGTGCGAGGTGCGGGTGCGGGAGCTTTTTGTGGAGCGGCCCATCCGGCTGGTGTATCCGGAGAAGCGGGTGCTGAGCCACGCCGCGCGGGCGTTTCTGGAGCTGATCGAGGAGCGGGTGGCGGGGAGAGAGTAGGGGAAACTCAGCCCGGTCAACCCGGTTCGAGGAACCCTGGCTTGAACAGCGGACGCCCGGCCACGGCCGTGTGGAAAGCGTAGGCCGTCAGGGCGAGGATGACAACCAGAAGGAAGACGGTTGTACTCGCATACCACGTGGAGAAATCCGAGGTCAGGGAGCTCGTCAGCTCGTTGCCCACGAAAAAGCACACAATCGTCGGCAGCAATCCTCCAAACCGGAGCAGGGTTGCCGCGAACAGAGCGGCGAATAGGGTCGCCGGAAGAGCGCCAATCCAACTGTGCGTGGCTCCGAACCTGATCGAAGCCCATGACAGAATGAGCGCGGCCGCCGCGAGCCATTGCCGCCGCAGCAGAACGCGCAACAACATGAGGATGCAGACCCCACAGAAGTGGTTTCGTTCGGGGTTGTCGTTGGCGCAGGACGGGCACCGGGCCATTGAGACTCACTCTAGCACCGTGAATTTGTGAACTTAAGGTCGAAACACATCCCACTCCAGCGGGTCTAACAGAAGGAGTACAAACATGGTCGAAACGCTGCACAATTTTGCCACTGCCGTTGAGAACCTGGTATCCGTCAACCGCGATGCCGAACAGGGCTTCCGCGCCGCCGCCGACGCCGTCACCGACGCCTCGCTGAAGCGCATGTTCGTGGAGCTCTCCACCGAGCGCGCGGGCTTCGCATCGGAGATCCAGGCTGCGGTGCGCCGTCTCGGCTTCGAGCCGGCCAATCCACTCGGGACGGCCGGTACGCTGCGCGGGATCTGGATCTCGCTCAAGGGTGCGATCCTTGCCAACCAGGAACACGCTGTCCTCGAGGAAACCGAGCTCGCGGAAGAGCAGTCCTTGAAGATCTACCGTGAGGCGTTGGTTATGGTTCTGCAGCCCGATCTGCGCGGCATTGTGGAGCGGCAGTTTGCTTCCATCCAGGCGTCCCACGCGCGCATCGGCACATTGCGCGACCAGACGGCTCCGGTTCCCGCCGCCAAGGCCTAGGTCCTCGACCGCGTGAAGCGGTTCTATAAAACAGTTGCCTTGCAGAATG
>CAYVPZ010000812.1:0-2276 GCA_964453955.1 uncultured Solibacteraceae bacterium
GCCGGCCAATGGCCGGTCTCGACCACGCCGACCGTGCCGGTCCCCATGGACAATGTGACGGTGTTCGCGTTCAGCCAGGAGAACCCCGAGGAAACCGATCCACAGGTGCTGGAGCTGGCCCCCGACATCAACATCCGCGGGTGGCAGCGCTGGGACACCAGCGGAACCCACGCGAGCGATTACGACGCCGCGTGGCCGGAAGCGTGCGAGACGGCCGGCGTTCTGTTCATGGGCGGCACCACCGCCACGGCGCTGTTCCAGGACGAAACCGCCACCGAGGCGCAGTTCATGGACTGGGCCACGCGCGACGCCTCCGGCAATCTGGTGCTGCACGACAACATCGTGACGGGAATGTACCGCGGCTCGCTGGCCAACCCGAAATATCGCGATTATCTGATCGGTATCGGCAAAATACAGATCGACCTTGGCGTGGACGGCCTGTTTTTCGACGAGGTGAACGCCGATTACGAGGGCGCCACTTATAATAACGACGAAGGCTTCGACCGCTACCATCTGGCCGATTTCAACGCGTTTCTTCTCTCGACGCTTCCTCCCGGCACGAACCTGGACGCACGCTACGGCTTCGCCCCCGACTTCGAGGCCCCACAGCCACGGCCTCCGGAGAGGCCGCGGGCGAGCTTCAACTATCTGCGATACCTGGCCGGGAACGGCTGGTCCCAGACGCCGTTCGCGGCGGCGAATCCACTGGCGCCACTTTGGGGCCAGGCGGTGGTGGACCATCCGGTTCCCGGCGCGGCGGACTTCGTTGGCCTCGCCGAGCCGCGTATCTACTGGAAGGAGATTGTCGCCGAGCTGCGCGCCTATGCGCAACAGCGATACGGACGCAATCTCTTAATTACGTCGAATGGAATCTGGCCTTACGTGGATTTCCAGAGCGTGGGCCTTTACGACTACAACAATTACGGACCGGGCGGCGTGGACGTCGATTTCTGCCCGCTCACCGGCACGGGCGATCTGAACGGCACGGTGTCGCTGCAGAGCGCGCTGGTGAACCTCAGGAACATTTCCGCGCAGTTTGCGCCGGGCGCGCCGGTGGCTTTGTTTATCGACTGGCCCACGCCGCTGATGAACCGCTACAACGCGCTGCCCGCCAGCGAGCGCCAGGATTACTGGCGTCTTTACGCCGCCGAGGCATACGCCAACGGCGTATTTTTCGCTTTCCACCTGAGGACCACCACCGGCGAGCCTACCGCTACGCAGGCCGGCGTGATGCCGCTGTTCCAGAGCCTGGCCGCATTCTATCGGGCGCACGCCAGCCTCTACCACGGCGTGACCCCGTCGACGGCGAATGCCACGGTGTCGGTCCCCGGCGCGATGATAGCGGTGAGCGATCAGACGCAGCCGAACCGGCGTCTGGTGCACATCGTAAACCACCAGTACAATGCCGGCTTTATTGCGCAGTCGAACGTCACGGTGGTGGTGGACGCCGCGGCCGCGCCGGCTTCGGTGACGCTGGCTTCTCCCGATCTGGCCCAGGACGAGGCCGTGCCGTTTTCGTGGTCCGGGGGGAAGCTCACGGTGACGCTGCCTGGACTGGTGGCGTACGATATCGTTGCCGTGATGTGGTGAGTGAGGGAACGCGGCTGGCGCCGCTGTCCGCTGGTATGATGAGGCGATCCGACATGAGTCATGCAGAGTTTGAACGGCAACGCGAACGCCTCCACGAAGCCCATGAAAGTCTCATCCGGCGCCAGAATCACCCGCTGGCCGAGAGCAACGGCTGGTTCCAGCGCTATCGCTATCCGGTGCTGACCGGGGCGCACGCGCCACTCGCCTGGCGCTACGATCTCAACCCCGCCACCAACCCGTTTCTGATGGAGCGCATGGGCATCAACGGCGTGTTCAACGTGGGCGCGATGGAGTGGAACGGCAACATTGTGCTGATGGGGCGCGTGGAAGGCAACGATCGCAAATCGTTTTTCGCCGTTGCCGAGAGCGCCACCGGCGTGGATGGCTTCCGCTTCTGGGATTATCCGGTGGTGATGCCGGAAACGGCCGACCCGGAGACCAACGTCTACGACATGCGCCTTACGGCCCACGAGGACGGCTGGATTTATGGACTTTTCTGCGCCGAGCGGAAGGACCCGGCCGCGCCTCCGGGCGACCTTTCCTCGGCCGTCGCGCAGTGTGGCATCGCGCGCACGCACGATCTCCGGACGTGGGAGCGGCTGGACGATTTGCGCACGCCCTCGGCGCAGCAGCGCAACGTCGTTCTGCATCCCGAGTTCGTCGACGGCCAGTACGCGTTCTATACA
>CAYVPZ010000813.1:0-2272 GCA_964453955.1 uncultured Solibacteraceae bacterium
CTCCGAGAAGGTCTTCGAAATCACTTAGAAGCAGATCGCCGGGAAAGAGAAAGAGGTTGGGCCGAAGCTGCGAAGGCGCTCGATTTCTAATATCACCGAGACCTCGCGCGACAGGCTCGATAGCCCGATAGATGCTGTTGCCGCCATCTTCCCACGCCTTTTCTATTGCTTTGTCCTGCAAGGCGTAGGCCGTGAGATTGCACTGGCTGTCGCAGTCAACGATCAACACTTTGTGACCGCCTTCCGCGAGCACGTGGGCCACGTGAAAGAGAAACGTCGTCTTCCCGACGCCGCCCTTGTTATTAAAAAGGCTGATAATTGGCATGGTATCTCTGGATCTTTATGCTAACAGTGCGGCGAAGCTCCGTGCGGATACGATCCGCGTGTACTTGTGACGGGCGAGCGCAAGGAGGCCGCCCTTGTCGCCTGTCACCAGATAGTCGGCCTTGCCCGCTTGGGACAGGGCTAGAAGAAAATCGTCGCTGGGATCGGGAGAGCGGGCGACGCGGGGGAGTGAGCCAATGGTCTCAGCAAATTCCTTCAGTGCGTTAACCAGACGGCCGGCTTTATAGGGCTTGATGCGCGCAGCCAATGCTGGCTTGTGCAACGTGGCTCGCAACTCGTCCAGTTGTTCGGCGCATGTCAGGAGCGTGAAATACCCCTCTTGCCAGGCTCGATAAATCGCGGCCGGATGTCCTGCCTGGCCCAGGAGAGCGGACACCAGAATGTTGGTATCCAGCACCACGCGCATCAGGCTTTGCCAGACTTACCGTCTGGCCCGACGTTCGGCGCGGACTTCGCGCACTGTATCGTCAATAAGGGATTGCAGTTCCTTGGGATCCGTGGCGGCGTTACGGGCCTTGATGTCCTGAACGGTGCAATGAAAAACATGGGCGCGGACAGCCTGTTCGATGAACTTCGAGAGATCGCCCTTCTTCATGCCCTGAGAGCCCAGGAAAGTGCGGAGGGTGAGATCAGCTTCCTTCGAGACTTTGATGTTCCAGCGGACTGCTTGTTCTGCCATTACGACACCTATGCACTTAGGTAGATAAACACCTATCGTCCAATTGTAATGCCCGAACTCCACCTGCGCGCAACCAACGCGGCTGTCGCCGCGTGTCCGCCATCCCCCCGCACGCTATCCTGTAGTTCAGAACTACATGAAGCGACTCAGTTTTGCTGTGCGCAGTTTTTTCTCCATTCTTTTCGGCGGCAGGCTGCCGGCCGACATTGCCAGGTCATACGGGTTTACGCCGTCGAAGGCCGCGCCGCCGCCCAAAGCGGCACCGCAGGTCCGCGCTACCGATGGCGCGCTGCAACTGCTGGCCATCCTGCAACGCGATGCGCGGCTCCTCGATTTCCTGACGGAGGACATCTCCGGCTATGCCGACGATCAGGTGGGCGCCGCCGTGCGCGACCTGCATGAACAGGCCCGCGGCGCGCTCACCCGCCACGTGCAACTCGCGCCTGTCATCGATGGAGTCGAAGGCACCTGGGCGAAGCTGGACTCCCCGGAGCCGAACACGGTGAAGCTGCTGGGCAACGTTCCCGCGTCCGGCAAGGCGGCGGGGGGAACGCTGCGGCACAAGGGGTGGCGGGCCACGCGCATCGACCTTCCGGCGCTCGCCGCGGGCCAGAAGGCCGACGTCATTGCACCCGCCGAAATCGAGATCGAGTAGGCGCCGATGAACATCGGAATTGACCTCGGCACCACCAACTCGGCGCTGGCCTTCGTCGACCCGGTGGAAGCGGAAGACGCCGATTTCCCGCCCATCCACATCCTGCCCATTCCGCAGAACGTCGCGCAGAACCAGGTGGAGGCGCTGCGCACGCTGCCCTCGTTCCTCTACATCGGCGACGACAAAACCTACATCGGCACGCACGCGCGCGAGCAGGGGGCGCTGGTTCCCACGCGTTCGGTGCACTCGGCGAAGTCGTGGCTCTCCAACCCCGACGTGGACCGCACCGCGAAGATCCTGCCCTGGGATGCGCAGGAGGGCGGGCGGGTGCTCTCGCCGGTGGACGTTTCCACCGCGGTTCTGGGCACCATGCGCGACGCGTGGGACACCGCGCATCCCGAGCAGCCGCTGGCCGCGCAGGACGTCGTACTAACCGTGCCCGCTTCCTTCGACGAGGAGGCGCGCGAGCTCACCGTGCAGGCGGCCCGCGAGGCCGGCATCCAGAAGCTGACGCTGATCGAGGAGCCCGCGGCGGCGTTCTATTCGTGGATCGCTAATCACCTGGCGCAATCCGAGAAGAGCCTCAGCGACGG
>CAYVPZ010000814.1:0-2267 GCA_964453955.1 uncultured Solibacteraceae bacterium
GGCATTGAAGACGGGATAGTAGGTGTTGATACCGAGATTGAATTCCTGGCCCGACATGTTTCCACTGCCCCCGGGGTAATTCCAGGCGACCTCCCCGAGAGAGGTTGCATACAACGGCGCGGCGTTATAGCCGTACCAGGTGGCGTTGTAGAGGAAACCTCCCTTGAACTCGTTTACCAGGGTGGGGGATATCGTCCAGTCCGCTCCGAACGAAGCCGTGTAGCTATTATTCTTGTTGCCGGCTGCGGCGTCCGAGTAAGCCGGTCCAGGGAAGAACCCGGGGAAACGGAGGGCTGCAGCTCCTTGGTCTCATTAAACGCCACATGGATCCGCCAGTTGTCGGTCGCGTTGTAGTCGATGCGGAACGTCGGATAGTAGAAGGTGGTCGGGTTAGGCTGCAACCAGTTCAGGGTCTGGAGGTTGGGATCGGGGTTGCCCGAGAGATATCCGTACTGCAGCGACGAATTAATCGACTTCAGCTCGGAAGCGATGACCGAATTGACCGTGCCCGGCAGGTTGGAGTTGAAGCCGTTCGCAATGTTCAGAACATTCACGGTGTGAACATTGCCGTCCGTTCCGGTGTACGTGTACACTCCCGTCTGCGCGGCTTGCGTCAGCACGGTGTTGCTGACGCTGTAGGAACCCGGCTGCTTGGACATGCTGAAACTCCCGAAGAAGAACAGCTTGTCCTTTTTGATGGGCCCGCCGACGCTGCCGCCAAAATCGTTGAGAATGAAGGGCGGACGGGGGATGCCCGCGCCGTTGTTGCCCCACGAGTTGGCGTCGAGATCGGCATTGCGGAAGTCTTCATACACGCGCCCGTGGTAGGCGTTGGTGCCGCGCCGCGTGATGAAGTTGAGTTGCATGCTGGCCTGGCCGAAACCCTGATCCAGATCGAGCTGGTCGGTCTGGACGGTCATCTCGCCAATGTCTTCGAGGCGCGCGGACACGATGGGCTGCGCGTTTCCGACAAACTTCATGCGGCTGGGGCTGCCGATCACGCCGTCGATGTTGTTGCCCTGATCGATGGAGGGGAGGCCGTTCCACGTGCCGTTGTAGCCGGGGGTCAGATACGACAACTGGGTCAGATCGCGCCCCACGATCGGCAGATCCTCGATCTGCTTCACGTCGATGGTGGTGCCCACCATGTTGGACGAGCTTTCCAGAACCGTGGCCCCTTCGCCGCTCACCTCCACCGTCACCGTGGTCGCGCCAATCTTCATTGCTACGGCCACGTCGGTGACACGCGCCACCTGCACGACGACGGGGCTGACCACCTCGTTCGAGAAGCCCTCTTTCGCGACGGTGAGGGAGTAGTTCCCGTAGCTCAGGTCGACAAAGCGGTATGTGCCGCCTTCCTGGGTGGCGCCGGTCCGCAGTTCGTTGCTGCCCAGATCGCGCAGTTCCAGTCTGGCGTCGGGAATCACGGCGCCGGCGGGATCGGTTACGGTGATGCTCACCGCGCCCTGGGTGGACTGCGACCAGGCGGGGTAGACATTCGCCGTTAGCATGGCGAGAGAGACGATGCTCAGCCGGAGCGACTGATTATAGATCATAGATTACCCCCTATGCTTGTCGGCGATTGTATACTTGTTTTGCATTAGGGGTCAAGCGTTTTTTTGATAGCGCTCCCGGAGGGCCGGACCACATTGATGAACCCACCACCGGTGATGACGCGCCGGAGCCTGCTTGCAGCCGCGCTGGGCGCCGTGACGCCGCGCTATCCGGTTCGCTTTACGGACGTTACCCGATCGGCCGGAATCCAGTTCCTTCATGAGAACGCTTTCAGCGACCAGAAATACCTGATTGAAACCATGGGCTCGGGCTGCGGCTGGATCGACTACGACCAGAACGGTCTGCTGGACCTTTACCTGGTGAACGGCTGCCGGCCGGGCCGTTCGTCACCGAGCGCGCTTTACCGCAACAACGGCGACGGCACGTTCACCGACGTCACCCAGCGGGCGGGCGCCGGCGCCGAGGGGCTGTTCGGGATGGGCGTGGCCGTGGGGGACTATGACAACGACGGCTTCCCGGATCTGTTTGTCCTCGGGTACGGCCGGTGCATCCTGTATCGCAACAACGGGGACGGCACGTTCACCGACGTCACCGCCCGCGCGGGCGTGGCCAACCTGGGACGATGGGCCTCCAGCGCGGCCTGGTTCGACTACGACAACGACGGCCGGCTGGACCTGGTGGTGGCCAACTATCTGGATTGGACGCCGGAAACCAACTACTATTGCGGCAGCCGCGGACCGGGCATGCGCAGC
>CAYVPZ010000815.1:0-2262 GCA_964453955.1 uncultured Solibacteraceae bacterium
GCCATGAGTCGATTCTACGGCCAAAACATTTTCAGGGCCAGGTGTTTCTTGCCTTAAGACACGGGCTGCTAGCCGTAAGCTTGTTCCATCCCAAGTGCATCTCACATTCTGATGCCAGGGGCGCTGCAAAAACTCTTCAGTGATATCGACAGCGGCTTGAGGGCCGACTAGTTCCGGTATGCCTTCGCATTCGAGAATGACATGGAACATATTCAGGCGGCCTCCAGTAACTCTCTCACGCTCCAGATGTGGTCCGCAATTCCGGCAGCCATTGCCGGGGTCATGCGCAGCGACTTGTGGACGCGCCCGAAGTTGTACCAGCAATACCAAAGGGCCACGGACGCCCAGTGGTTCTCCCAGCGCTTCGAGAACGCATTGGTCAGACGAGTGAATCGCCGCATGCCCATTCTCAGGCTCAGATGTGGACCGCTCCACAATCGACGTGCAGATTTTAGCGGACAACCGGCCGGTCAGAACTGGAACCGGTCAGAACTGGAAATAGATAAAGGGAATCTGCGCGTCAATCACGCCGAAGATCTCCAGGCAGAACAGCATCAGAGCCAGCGCGGAGGCGTAGGCCCACACGGGAGCCTCCATCAACCGGTCGAACCATTCCAGCTTCTCCTCGGCGACGGCCACCACCAGCGAAACCACGATCAGGCCGACATGCCACCGCTGGAACAGCGAACGGCCGCTGGGATGTCCGAACATCTGCCCAATGATCTCCAGACTCTGGTGGAGGTTCGCGGCCCGGAAAAAGACCCAGCCCACCATCACCAGCGCCAGCGTGAAGAGCCACTGCAGAGGATACAGCCTCGTCCAGGCTTCGCGGTTGCGGCGGTCTCCCCGGATGGCGCGTTCCACCGCCAGCAGGGTCCCATGGTAGCCGCCCCAGATCATGAAATTCCAGCTTGCGCCGTGCCACAGGCCGCCCAGCAGCATGGTCAGCATCAGGTTGCGATACGTATGCCAGCGCCCGTGCCGGCTTCCGCCGAGGGGAATGTAAAGATAGTCGCGCAGCCAGGTGGACAGGGAAATGTGCCAGCGGTGCCAGAAGTCGGTGATGCTGGCGGCCAGATACGGCCGGCGGAAATTCACCGGAAAATGGAAGCCCAGCAGCTTCGCCATGCCGATGGCCATGTCGGTGTAGCCGGAAAAATCGAAGTAAATTTGCAGGCCGAAAGCGAGCACGCCGGTCCACGCGGGCGCCATGCCGGGATGTCCGGCCACGTTGCCGAAATACCCGTTGGCGACCTTCGCGAACTGGTCGGCAAAGGCCATCTTCTTGGTCAGCCCCAGCGCGATCAGGAAGATCCCGCGCGCCACGTCGTCCGCCGAAGGCGGCTGCCAGTGGAGCAGATCGCGAAAGAAATCGCGCGCGCGCACGATGGGTCCGGCCACCAGTTGCGGGAAGAAGCAGATAAACAGGGCGTAATCGGTGGGATTGCGTATGGCGGCCTGCTCGCCGCGATAGACGTCCACCACATAGGACATGCTCTGAAACGTGTGAAAGCTGATGCCCAGCGGGAGAACGATGTCGAACCAGAATGATTTGGGCGGTTTTCCCAGCAACAGGGCAACATTGCTCGCGACGAAATTGTAGTACTTGAAGATTCCCAGAAAACCGAGATTCGCCGACAGGCTCATGATGAGCAGCATCTTCCTGCGCCGCCCGGGCGGTGTCTTCTCAATCCATATGCCAGCCGTATAGTCGATGGCCGTGAGCGTCAGCAGAAGCAGGATGAACTTCGGGTTCCAGCAGGCGTAGAAAAAGTAACTGGCCGCCAGCAGAACGTACTTGCGCAATCCGCGCGGGCTGGCATAGAAGAGCAGCAGCACCACGGCCAGAAAGATAAAGAACTGGACGGTGTTGAAGGGCATGACCCTACTTCGCGGCCTCCCGCGCAGGGGGCGGGCCCAGCAGCCTGGCCACCTCTTCGGCCAGCATCGCCGAGAAGCGCTCCGATCCCGCGCGATTCAGGTGCATGCCGTCCTTATAGAACTCCGGGTGTTCCAGGGAATCGAACGCGTGCTCGGGCGCCAGGAGCACGTTGGGCCGGCGCGCGAACTCGCGAATGGAGCTGCTCCGCTTGCGCACCAGATTATCCGGCCGCGGGATGGGGCCGCGCGCCAGGCGGACAAAGACGATCTTCGTCGGCGAGCCGCGATAGCGATCGATGATCTTCCCAAACCACTGGCGCCGGTAGGCGGCGAAGTGGCCTGTCTGCGGGGCGACCGGGTACAGGAGAAAGGCCTTTACGC
>CAYVPZ010000816.1:0-2257 GCA_964453955.1 uncultured Solibacteraceae bacterium
CCAGGAGGTCTGGGCCGCGGGCGTCACCTACCATCGCAGCCGCTCCGCGCGCATGGAAGAGGCGAAAGCGGCCGGCGGCGGCGATTTCTACGATCGCGTGTATGAAGCCGAGCGTCCCGAGCTCTTCTTCAAAGCCACGCCGCATCGCGTGGCCGGTCCGGGCGGAGCGGTCGCCATCCGCGGCGATTCGTCGTGGTCCGTGCCCGAACCGGAGCTCACGCTGCTGGTCACGCCCAAGGGGAACATTACCGGCTACACCATCGGCAACGATATGAGCTCCCGCGACATCGAAGGCGAGAATCCCCTGTACCTGCCGCAGGCTAAAGTCTACGATCGCAGTTGCGCCCTCGGCCCGTGCATCCTGGTTTCGAACGACCCCCTCCCGCCGTCCACCGAAATCGCGCTGCGCATCGTTCGCGATGGCCAAACCGCGTTCGCCGGCTCGACGACACTGGCATCCCTGAAGCGCGACCCGGCGTCTCTGGTCCACTACCTGTTTCGCCACAACAGTTTCCCGCACGGCTGCTTCCTGCTCACCGGAACCGGCATTGTGCCCCCGGATTCCTTCACCCTGCGGCACGGCGACCAGATTCACATCACCATCGCACCAATCGGCGAACTGACCAACTACGTCGGGTGATCGCTTACATGGCTGATGTCAGGGCGTCGCGCTGAGTTTCGACTCGCAAGCGGCGATCAAATGTAACAAGTCGCCGATATCGTCGCTGTCGACAAGGTACCTCGCCGTTGGGGGGAACTGACCGCGGTCTTCAGGTTCATCTTTCAGAACGAAGGTCACCCGATGCTTTCCGCATTCATGTCCGGCCGCGTCCGTAAATCTGGTGGCGAGATCAGGGCGCGGTGGCATCTGGGGAATTGGACGCCCAGACACATCCTCCACTGCAGCGATTTGCTCATAGGTTTCTGCCCAGAAATCCTCCCACCAGCCCGAGGTCTCAAAACGGAATCCCATCGCGGCGCCCAGCCCGGATCTGCCGTGCCAGAACTCCTGTCTCAGATCATGCCAGCTTTTTGCGGCGCCACGAGAACCACCACCTTCAATTCCGCAATTCGCACTTCAGCATGCAGCTCTGTCCCAGACCTATCCGGCCCTCATATCCGACCGAACCCGTCCCATATCGTGCTAACGTGGAAGCATGCGGTCGATGTATCTAACTGCGATTACTTTCCTGGCTGTGGTCGCCCTCGGCGCCGCCACTCTGCCCACAACTCAGATGCACGGTGAATACGTGGAAGCCCGCACCGCCGACGTCTACACCGGGCCTTGCTTCGCCAATGCGGAAACTGGCGTCACCGGCGATCTGGCGGTCATGGGCTGGAAGATCGAAAGCGGCACCTGGCAGGGCGTCTCCCTCGACGGCCTGTCGGTGATGGGCGTGGTCCGTGCCAGCGGCACGCTCGGCGATCCCAATGAGAATGTCTACCCGGTGAAGGCCGTCCTGATCATCGACGATCGAGCCAACCCGGAACAGCGCCTCGCCCTGAAGCACTTCGCGCAACGGATGGGCGGCGATCTGCTGGCCGACGTGGTGCGCATCGAGTATCAACCCATTGGCTTCGCGCTCGCCAACGGCAGCATCCACACCATGAAGGCAACCATGGTAGCCGGCGCGATGGCCAGGCTGGAAACGCGCCCGCTCGACGACCACGATCAGATCTGCCACAACGAAGCGGTCTGGTATCAGCCTCTCACCGCGGTGGATCACGCCATGCCCGCGTACACCGTCGCGCAGCAGTATATGGGCCCCGGACTCGGAGAAGTCTGGAGCAGCCCCGGCAAGCGCAGCGCTTTCGTCGCCAGCTTCCACCTGGCGGAATAGCAAGGCCGCGAACAAGTCAAGCTCGCATTCCCGGTTCTCGGCCAGTCTGCGCCGGGTCCACGGCGTGCAAGATGGCCTGTAGTGGAGAATCGCCCCTCGCCGAAAACCATAGCATTCCCAATGACATCGAGCCTCGCGATGGGTGCGCCCTCGCGCTTCTCGATGAGGACCGAACGGCACGCCTGTGCCAGCGGCGCGACAGCGAGGAAAATGACCCTCCGGTGTTCCATAGGTTCAGCTAGAATAGAGACTTCACCCAGGCTGTCGCAGGCGTTTGCTCTGAAACGGAGGGGTGGCGGTGTACGTCCCGACGGGGAAACCCGGGTGGAAAGGAATCATTGTTGATGATGTTTCTCAGGCCTTGGTGCCTGCTCACAGCGGCAGTATGCACGCTCGCGGCATCCAGTGCCGGCGCT
>CAYVPZ010000817.1:0-2255 GCA_964453955.1 uncultured Solibacteraceae bacterium
TCGCTCGTACCGCGCCAGCGCATCCGGCTCGGTGACTCGTTGTGCGCGCTCCCGATAGACCGCGAGCAGCAGCGATTGCAAATCGCCTGGGGAGAGCTCGTCCGCCAGCACCGCGAACAGCCGGGGCATGCCGGTCTCCTCCATGATGCGTTTCGTGATGCCGGAGTACATGCAGACATCGTAGTACGTCACTTCGGAGCCGGCGTTTCTCACAGCGGCTTACAGTAGTGTAAGATCGGATGGTCTGCAGCTTAAGAGGAGATTTCCGTGAATATCTGTGAAGACGAAACTTCTGCGCCAGCGATAACGGCAGCGGGCAGAATCTCGACCGCCGACGCGCCCGCGCCACGCGAGTTCATGGCATGGGGACATTGCACGGTGAATGGTTGCACATGTCCGGAGTTTAAGAAACTTTACGACCCGGATCTGTGCAATAACTGCGGACACCAATACACGGACCACGCTGTGTTTTAGACCCGGTTTCGCTCACTTCTGGTCCTTCGGAGCCATCAGCGGCGCCAGTTTCTCCGGCTCCGCGGCCGGCCCCTGCGGCTGGGCTCCCACGTCGCTGTACTTGATGTTCACGTCGCTCTTGAACTGCTTGTAGTCCTGATACTTCATGACCATCTTCATTTTCAGCGGACCCTCAGGGAAGTTCAGCGTGTCGTTCGCGTAGGTATAAGTCGGGAACCAGTAGCGCCCGTCCACCTGCTCGCGGTACGTCTCGAACTTCGGGAACTGCTGGCCTTTCGCGTTCTTCGAATTGCCCACGCCGCGTCCGTAGGTCTTCACGATCTGCAGGTCCTTGTCGTCCACCCAGACCTGGCCCTCGAAGTACCGTTTGGCGGGGTTCATCTGCTTCGGCTTCACCGCGAAAACATAGCAGGGCACCTCGTCCACCTGCTCGTGGCCTAGGTAGCGGATGTTGTACTCCGGCACGTCCTCGGTGGTCAGCACGAACGGCTGCACGTCTTTCAAATCCTGCATGTCTTCAGGGGTGAGAATCAGCCGCTCCAGCGTGTTCACCGGCGCGTACACCACCCGCTCGGTCCGCTTGCCATCCGGCGCGAAGATGATGTCGCTAGTCATCTGGTATTTTCCGCCGTCGGGCTGGCCGGATTCGTCCAGCGTTTGCACCTTCACCGACTGCCGGTAGGTATAGTTCTCCCGGGCCTTGGCGAACTCCGATTCCTTCGCCGCGAACTTCCGGATGATGTCATTGATCTGATCGTCGGAGAGCTGGGTGCTGGTTGCGGCGAGGCCCGGGAAAGCCAGACCTGCGAACAAAACAGAAGCGAATGCCAGGCGCGCGGGTGAGAACATGGTTCCTCTTCCTAGACGAAATTCACGACGGCAAGGTTGCGGGAACACCGTTACCGCCCCAGCAATTGCTTCGCGATGGTCAGCAACTGCATGTTGGTGGTGCCCTCGTAGATACGCCCAATCTTCGCGTCCCGGTACAGCTTTTCCACCGGATAATCCTTCGTAAACCCAACGCCGCCAAACACTTCCACGGCACGGGAGGCATTGGATTCGGCCACCTCCGACGCGTAGAGCTTGGCCATGGCGGCCTCTGCGACAAAAGTGGCACCCGCGTCCCTCATCCGCGCTGCGTTGTACACCAGCAGACGCGCGGCCTCGGCGCCGGTGGCCATGCGGGCCAGCTCGAACTGCACGCCCTGGAACTCCGCGATGGGCTGCCCAAACTGTTTGCGCTGGCGGGCGTAGGCGACGGCGTGATCCAGCGCGCCTTGGGCCAGGCCCACCATCTGGGCGCCAATCGCAATGCGGCCCTCGTTCAGCGTCTCGATGGCCACCTTGTATCCTTTGCCCACTTCGCCCAGCACGTCGGCGGCGGGCACATGGCAATCGTCCAGAATCAGCTCGCACGTGGAGGACGCCCGGATGCCCAGTTTGTCCTCCTTCCGGCCCACCGCGAAGCCGGGCGTGTCGCGCGCGACGATAAAGCAGGTGATGCCGCGGTGCCCCGCTTCCGGGTTGGCGTTGGCGAACACCAGATAGAGGCCCGCTTCGGCGGCGTTGGTGATCCAGAGTTTGCGGCCCGTCAGCCGGAACCCGTCGCCATCGCGAGCGGCGCGCGTGGCCAGCGCGAAGGCATCGGAACCGGAACCCGCCTCCGAGAGTGCGAACGCGCCCACGGTGTCGCCAGCCAGCCGCGGCAGGTACTTCCGTTTCTGCTCGGCGGTGCCCCAGCGCAGCAGCACGTTGTTGACGATGGTGTTCTGGACGTCGAC
>CAYVPZ010000818.1:0-2253 GCA_964453955.1 uncultured Solibacteraceae bacterium
TGAGGTCGTTCAATTCGTCTTTATTCAGATCGTTCGTTTGCCCGTGCGTGTCGTTGGGGTTGAAAACGGTCCAGATTTCTTCCATCGTGCGCGCCGATCCATCGTGCAGATACGGGGCGCTGTAGGCGATGTTGGTCAGGTGCGGGGTGTCGAACTTAGGCGAGCGGTCGGTCCACTTACCCGATCCCACGTCGGCCAGTTGCTGGTTGGTGTGATAGGGACCGGAGTGGCAATAGGCGCACTGGTTGTTCGGCGGGATGGGCTCGCCATTATGCTTGGCGGTGCGCTCGAAAATCGCCTTGCCGCGCTCCTGAGCCGCGGTCAGCTCGCCGTCGGGCAGCCGATAGCGGTTGGGGCGCAGCGGAATGGCTTTGATAAACGCCACCAGATCGGCCAGTTCCTGGCGGTTGTAACCTTCCGACCGGTAGAAGAAGCGCTCAGTGCGCGGGCCGCATTCGGTTTCCAGATCCGGATTGCCGCCGTTCCACTTGAAGGGCGCGGTCTGGCTGATATCTTCGAGCGAGCGATTGTCCACAATGTCGATGCCGAAGCCATCCGGCTCGAGGTCCGACTGCAGTCCGTCGATGGTGTTATCGAGATGGCAATTGGCGCAGCCGAACGCCCCGTGGAATGCGAACCGCGCGCTGTTGAACAGGCGCTCGCCGCGGCGCTCCGCGGTGAGTTCGGCGGGCCCGCCCATCGTAATGCTATCCACTACGGCGCGTGTCGCCGTATCGATGACGGCAACGGCATCGTCGAGGCGCGTGGCCACGTACAGCTTCGAACCATCCGGGGAAAGCGCAAGCCCTCGGGGATTGCGCCCCACGGGTATGCGCGCCACAACGTAACCGGCCGAAGCGGAGAGATCGTCCGCGAGCGCTCCTGCTTTGGGGGATCGCGCCAGCTGCAGCAGTTTCGCCGCATCCACCACCCCCACCTCATTGGACCCGCTGGCGGAAACATAAATGAGTTTCCTGTCGGCAGAGATGGCGACACCCCAGGGAAGCGAGAAAATGCGTTCGAGCTCGTCCAGCGGCATGTGGACCACTTTGCCGCCCGCATCGGCGCCGAACACCGCGAGCGAATTCACGAACGCCCAGTCATGCTCCACGTGCGCGAGCGGGATGAGGTTCTTCGGACGAATCTCCGCGGCAATGCCCAGGCGGCCGTCGTTCGAGAGAACGACGTGGAAAACACCTCCGGAACCCCGCAGCCACTCGCGGTTCTCGACGACATGACGCCGGGCATCCAACTCGGTGATCTCCGAGAGCGGCGGGGTGCGGTGCTTGCCGATGTTGGGATAGACGTGGGTGGAGTACACGCGTGCGCCGTCGCGCGACATGGCCATGTAGCTGGCGCCACGGCCGGCCGGCAGGCGAGAGTCCTCCTTGCCGGTCTGGAGGTTGACGATGGAGATGTCACCGCCGATGCGGTTTGCGACGAACAGCGTATCCCCGGCGTGGTCCGCTACGAGGCCGGTCGGCTCGAAACCCGTGGGCAATTTGCGCCCGGCGGTGCGCGCGTCCACATCGATTTCGGTGACCGTGTCATCCCAGGAGTTGGCCACCCATGCGCGTTTGCCGTCGGCCGAGAGTGCGATTCCGCGGGGAACACGGCCCACCGGCACGCGTCCGGCAATCTTGTTTGTCGCCGTGTCGATGATGACGACTTCGTTCGTCCCCTCGCACACCGCAAAGAGCAACCGGCCATCGGGCGACAGCGCCAACTCGGACGGCGACGGATACTTCAACCTCTGTTCGGCGCCGCTCGCGCCCAGCAACAGCGCAAACGCGAACATAGCGGCCACCAGGGGCAAACGCAGGCGAAAACGCCTGCTCCACATCAGGCGGGGCTGAGAGCCCCGCGCAGGCCACGGGCCTGCCCCACTTCGAATCAGGCCGCTGCTCACTTAGTCGCTGCCTCGCGAATGGTGAAGATCTGATCCGCCTTCACGTTTTCGACGGTCTGGCGGATGCCGCTGGGCCAGATCACCGTGATCTTGTCGGCCTTCGCCGCGCTGCCCAGCCCGAAGTGCAGCCGCCAGTCGTCCTGACCGAGATAACCGGAACCCGCCACCCGTTCCGCGTACTGAGTAACTCCGTTGGCCACCACCTGCACCTTCGCGCCAATGCCGTCGCGGTTGCTCTTCGTGCCTTCCAGCTTCACCATCAGCCAGTGATTGGATGTCTGCGTGATGTTATGCAGCAGGTAAGCCGGCGAACCGAGGTTCACCACAAAGGCGTCCATCTTCCC
>CAYVPZ010000819.1:0-2232 GCA_964453955.1 uncultured Solibacteraceae bacterium
ACGAGGTGGAGATGCACGACGGCTCGCGCATCCGGCTGAAGAAGATCGGCCGCGATTACGATCCCACCAACGCGCTGGGCGCCATCACCGCGATTCACGAATCCAAGGCGTCGCTGGAGGTGCTGACGGGCCTCCTCTATCTGGATCAGGATTCGCCCACGCTCATCGACAAGCTGAAGGTGGTGGACGAGCCGCTGGCCACGCTGCCGCAGGAGCGCGTGCGGCCCCCGCGCGAAACGCTCGAGCGGATCATGGACGAGTTCCGCTAGAGCCGGCTCTGGCCCAGACGCGGCGATTGCCCCATAGCCGCGCGGGCGGCGGACACACAACCCAGTCGCGTTCGTACCGGTCCGTGTGGAACGCGGCTTGCGCCGCATGTCCGATCGGTTATCATTGCCATCTGGAGCGACGAATGCGACGAATCCCGATGGTAATCCTGACAACGCTGGCGATGCTGGCCGGCGGAGCGCTGGCTCCGGCCCAGAGCGCAGACAAGACCTATACTTTGATCCCCGGCTTCGACAAGAGCCTGATGGACACTTCCACCGATCCGTGCGCCGATTTTTATCGATACGCCTGCGGAAACTGGAGCAAGCTCCACCCGATTCCGAGCGATGCGCCGTACTCGGATCAGTTCTTCAATCTGGACCAGTACAACCGGCAGGTGCTGCGCGAGATCCTGGTGAAGGCGGCCGCACCCGCGCCGGGGCGCGACGCGAACACTCAGAAAATCGGCGATTATTACGCCAGTTGCATGGATGAGGGGGCTATTCAGGCGAAAGGGCTTTCCTCCCTGCAGCCGGAACTGGACCGCATCGCTTCGCTGGCGAGCAAGGATCAGCTTCCCGAACTGCTGGCGCACTATCAGCTCATCAACGTCGACGCGTTTCTCGGCTATGGGTCTCAGCAGGACTTTCAGGATGCCACGAAGACCGTCGCGGCAGCGGCGCAAGGTGGACTCGGCCTGCCCGAGAAAGACTACTATTTCCGCACCGGCGCGAAGGACGAACAGATTCGCCGCCAGTACGTCCAGCACGTCACCAACGTTCTGAAGCTCCTGGGA
The DNA here is from genome assembly GCA_964453955.1 of uncultured Solibacteraceae bacterium. Classification (GTDB taxonomy): domain Bacteria; phylum Acidobacteriota; class Terriglobia; order Bryobacterales; family Bryobacteraceae; genus CAWACP01. The sequence goes on from CAYVPZ010000819.1 coordinate 1,064, forward strand.
GAGACGGAAACGCAGGCGGCCAGCGATGCCCAGGCCATCATGAAGCTGGAAACGGCGCTGGCGAAGGTGTCGCTCGATGTGACGTCGCAGCGCGATCCGCAAAAGGTCTATCACTGGATGCCGAGGAAGGATCTGCAGGCTCTGACACCGGTGTTCAACTGGGACCGTTTCTTCGCTTCCTCCGGATCACCCGCGTTTGCCGAGCTCAACGTCGCGGAGCCGGACTTCTTCAGGGGCCTGAACGATATTCTCTCGCAAACGGATCTGGCGGTCATCAAGCCTTATCTGCGCTGGCGCCTGGCCGCGTCTTTGCCCGGAACCATTTTGCCCAAGGCCCTGGATCAGGAGAAGTTCGATTTCTACGATCGCAAGCTGGTGGGAACTCCGGAACAACAGACCCGCTGGAAACGCTGCGTGCGGGGCACCGACGGGGCGCTGCCGGAAGCGCTCGGCAAGGCTTATGTGGAACAGCAGTTCCCGGCGTCGAGCAAGGAGCGAGCCCTGCAGATTATCCACGACATCGAAGCGGCCATGGACCGCGATCTCGGCTCGCTCGACTGGATGAGCGCGGAAACCAAAGCGCGGGCGCGGGAGAAACTGCATCTGATCGCGAATAAAGTCGGTTATCCGGATAAATGGCGCGATTATTCCCGGCTGGAGATTGCGCGGGGCGACGCATTCGGAAACAGCCTGCGCGCGATGGAGTTCGAGTCGGTCCGGCAACTGGCCAAGATCGGCAAACCGGTGGACCGGGACGAGTGGATCACCTCCACCCCCACGGTGAACGCGTTCTACAATCCGTCGATGAACGACATCAACTTTCCGGCTGGCGTGCTGCAACCGGCTTTCTTCGACGCGAACGAGCCCGACGCGCTGAATTACGGCCACATCGGCCTGTTCATGGGACACGAAATCACGCACGGATTCGACGATCAGGGACGGCAGTTCGACGGGCACGGCAATTTGAAGGACTGGTGGACGAAGCCGGACGCGGACAAGTTCCTGGAGAAGTCTCAGTGCCTGGTGGACGAGTACGAGAAGTTCGTGGTGGGCGACACGCATCTCAACGGGAAGCTCACGCTGGGCGAGAACACGGCGGACAACGGAGGACTGCGGCTCGCCTACATGGCGTTTATTGCGCGCGCGGCCGAGGACGGCGTGGATCAGAA
>CAYVPZ010000820.1:0-2229 GCA_964453955.1 uncultured Solibacteraceae bacterium
CTGCCGCGGGTGTTTGAACTCGAGGGGGGGGCCGGTATTGTCGAACCCCTCCACGCCGGCGCCACCCACGCCCACCACCATGCCCTCCACCGAAACACCGGCCTTCTTCTCGGCCTCGCGTACGGCTTCGCCGATGCGGACGGTGAGCGCCGCGGGGTCGGACAGGCGGTCCCGGTTCCATCCCGCCGATTCCACCTCGCCATGCCCCAGGTAACGCAGGCGCCCGTCGTCCACCAAACCAATCACGCAACGCGTATGGCGGCCCCCGGCATCCAGACCGGCAACGTACAGCGGCTTCGCGGGCATTACTGGTGGCCTCCATCAGGCGCCGGCGTCCCCACGGCGATGATCTGGTCGTCGATGCGCAGATCCAGTTCCGCCACCGCCGGCAGCCGATGGCGGATATTCGGAAACTGGTCGACGAAGGTGTGCATGCGGTTGGCGAAATTGCGGTCGCCCAGGTCGAGCAGCACGGTCTGTTGCTCCACCTGCTCGCGGACCTTCAGGTTGTCCATATCGCCGACGTCGATTTCGGATGCGCTGGACGCGAGCGCGCCCAGTTCGCTGGTGAGCCGCTGCATCCGGTGCACGCGCATCGCGCGCTCGCCGACGGGCGCGCCGGGATTCACGCCCGAGATCACCGGAAGATCGAAGCGGGCCTTGCCCGGTGGTTCGAGAATGACACCGTCTGCGTCGATGAGGGCATACCCCGACATCGGCCCGAAAGGGATTTGCAGGAACGCCACCGGCTGGCGCTCCTCCACGCGCACGGCCAGCTCATTGGGCCAGATGCGCGTGAGCGAGGCGTCGCGCACCCAGTTTACACGGAGCAGGGCGCTGCGTCGTTCGGACAGGGGCAGCAAGTAGAGGCTGCGGTTATAATCGGGCCGGAATATCCTCAGAATTTCCGCGCGCGAAGCCCATTTCACCCCGGAAAGGTGTATGTTTGCGCTCTCCTGGCCGTACTCGGTGGGACCGGACAGAGTGAACCGTGGGTCTTCGATCAGAAACCTCTCCACGCGTTGCGCACCATAAATGGCGCCGGCAAGCAGGCAGGTTGCCGCGATTCCCAGCAAACCGTAGCGAACCGCCCTCAGCAGGGCCCTGCCGCGTTGCCGCCTGTTCGAGCCACTCGCAGAGGCCATATCACTCGCCTCCATTCAGCCGTTCCAGCAGGCGATCTCCCGCCTGCCACACATTCCCCGCGCCCAGCGTCAGAACCAGATCGCCCGGTCCCACTACTTTGCGCACCGCATCCACCGCTTTGTCGATGGTACCTGAATATTCCACCCAGCGGTGACCGAATTGACGAATGCGCTTCGCCAGCGCTTCGGCCGAGACGCCTTCGATGGGCTTTTCGGAGGCGGCGTAGATGTCCAGAAGGAAGACCGCGTCGGCCTGGTGAAACGAGCGCGCGAAATCGTCCATCAGATGCTGCGTGCGGGTGAAGCGGTGCGGCTGAAAGATCACCAGCACCCGCCGGTAATCGCACAGCCGGGCGGCCGCGAGGGTGGCGCGAATCTCCGTGGGGTGGTGGCCGTAGTCGTCCACCACGGTGACGCCGCCGGCCTCGCCGCGACGCTGGAAGCGCCGGTCCACGCCACTGTACGCGTCCAGCGCCTGCCGCGCTTTCTCTGCCTCCACGCCCAGTTCGAGGCCGATAGCCAGCGCCGCCGTGGCATTCAGAACATTGTGGAAACCGGGGACGTTCAGATGAAATTCGCCCAGATCGCTATCCGGGCCACGCACCGAAAACCGGCTGGAGAGATGCCCCACGGCGTGGCTGTGCACCTGCAGTTGCGCCTGCGGGCTCTGCCCGTAGGTGATGGTGCGCCGGTTGATGTGCGGCAGAATCTGCTGCACGTTCTCGTCGTCCAGGCAGAGAATGGCCGCGCCGTAGAAGGGGACTTTGTTGACGAATTCGAGGAACGCCGCGCGGATGGCTTCGATGTCCGGGTAGTGGTCCAGATGCTCGCGGTCGATGTTGGTGACCACCGCCAGAATCGGCGCCAGCTTCAGAAACGAGCCGTCGCTCTCGTCGGACTCCACCACCAGCAGATCGCTCTTGCCCACGCGCGCGTTGCTACCGCCCATGGTGGCCGTGCGGCCGCCCACCACCACGGTCGGATCGAGTCCGGCGTGATTCAGAATGGCGGCGGCCATGGAAGTGGTGGTGGTTTTTCCATGACTGCCGGCGACGGCGATGCCATACTTCAGGCGCATCAGCTC
>CAYVPZ010000821.1:0-2224 GCA_964453955.1 uncultured Solibacteraceae bacterium
GCGTGGAGGGGATGATCCACGTGGGCGACATCAGCCGCGAGAAGCGCCTGAATCACCCGAAAGAGGCGCTAACGGTGGGCCAGACGGTGAAAGCAACCGTGCTGGAGATGGACCAGGCGAAGCGCCGCATCCGCCTGGGCATGAAGCAACTGGAGCCCACCAGCGCAGACCACTACATCGCCGAGCACAAACCGGGTGACACGGTCGGCGGCCGCGTGGTGGACGTGCGCAACGGCCGGGCCCGCGTCGAGCTGGGCGAAGGGGTCCACGGGGATTGCGCCGCCGACACCCGCGCCGCCAAACCGGAGGCAGAGCCGGGCGCCCGGGGCGCGGATATCGGCTCGCTGACGGCGATGCTGAGCGCTCGCTGGAAGGGCGGTGGCGCTGCGGCGTCATCGGATTCCGAGCTGAAGGTGGGGCAGATCCGCAGCTTCCGCATCACCCAGATTGACGCCGCCAACCGCAGGATCGAGCTGACCCTGGCCGATTGAGCAGGGAATAAAGGGAGATAAGGGAAGATACGGGAAGATAAAGGAATGGCGCTGCCTTTGCGTCCCCTTACTCCCTTTACCTCTACCTCCCCTTACTCCCTTTACCTCCCCTTACTCCCTTTACCTCCCCTTACTCCCTTTACCTCCCCTTACTCCCTTTACCTCCCTTTGCCCGAACACCCGTGACCTTTCCTGCGTACCTTCGTCTATGTCAGTGATTGGAAGGGAATACGCAGGCCGTGGCGGCCCCGGCGATCGAGTTCCAGCGAATGGATGAATCGGCGCTGATCCGGGCGGCTCAGCGAGGCGACGAGCGCGCTTTCGAGGAGCTGGTACGGCAGTACGACCAGAGTGTCCTTCGCCTGGCGCTCAATCTGCTTCGCTCGCCCGAAGACGCCAACGACATCTATCAGGAGACCTTTCTCCGCGTCTATCGCAACCTGCACAAGTTTCGCTATGACTGCAGCTTCCACACGTGGCTGTACCGGATTGTGACCAACCTCTGCCTGGACGTCCTGCGTAAACGCAAGGTCAGGAAGGAGGAGGCCTCCACCATCGCCACGGGCGAGGGCGAGCTGGATCGCATGGATTCGGTGCCGGAGGCCCGAGCGCAAGGGGACCCGCAGCGCGAGCTGTTCAGCCGCCAGTTGAACGGGCGCATCCGCGAGGTGCTGTCCGGTTTGACCCCGCGCGAGCGTATTGTATTTGAGATGAGGCATTACGAAGGGATGCGCCTGAAAGCCATCGGCGAGGTGCTGGGGACAACCGAGGAGGCCGCCAAGAATTGCCTGTTCCGCGCGACGCAGAAGATGAGGGCCGCGCTGGGAGATTTTATATGAAATGCGACGAAGCGGCACGAATGCTTCCGCTGTATCTGTACGGCGAACTGGGGTTCGACGAGGAAGAACGGCTGGAGTTGCATCTGGATGGCTGCGAGCCCTGTCGCCGGCAAGTGGACCGCCAGAGAAAGATGAATGATCTGCTGGACGCGGCGGGCGCGCGGATACAGGATGGAATGCTCACCAGCGCGCGGCTGGAATCGCGCGCGCGGCTGAAGCGGGAGCCCGGACCGCAGGGAGGCTGGTGGGCGCACGTGGGCGACATGTTCTCCGTGCGCTTCGCCTCGGCCCCGGTACTGGCCCAGTCCCTGGGCGCTCTCGCGCTGGTGGCCATCGGCTTCCTCGGCGCGCGCGTAGCGCCGCCGGGGCTGTTCCCACACAGCGGCGTCGGCAACATGGCGGATGTGCTGGACCCGGTGGCTTCGCGTGTGCGGGACGTGGAACCGGGCGATGCGGGCCGTGTACAGATTGTGATCGAAGAAACGCGCCGGCGCACGCTGACCGGGCGGGCGGAGGACGAACCGATCCGGCAGTGGCTGGTGACCGCGGTGAAGGAGCCATCCGATGCCGGGGTCCGGTCGGAATCGGTGGAGCTGTTGAAATCGCAATGCGGCTCGGCGGATATCCGCAACGATCTGCTGTGGGCGCTGCAGCACGACCCTAATGCCGGCGTCCGCCTGAAGGCTTTGGATGGGTTGAAGCGGTTCGCCTCCGACCCGGATACCAGGCAGGCGCTGGGCCGCGTGCTGCTGACGGACGACAATCCCGGCGTGCGCACGCAGGTGGTCGATCTGCTGGTGCACCAGCGGGAGGATGAGGTGGTGGGCGTGTTTCAGGAATTGCTCAGCCGGGAGAACAACGGCTACATCCGGCAGCGTTGTGAGCGCGCGCTGC
>CAYVPZ010000822.1:0-2223 GCA_964453955.1 uncultured Solibacteraceae bacterium
AGGTTCCCACCAGCGCCGCCGCCACCTTCTGGCCGATTTCCCCAGCAGGCCCGCCCAGAGCCCGCATGGTCACCACCACCCCCAGCACGGCGGCAATGATACCCAGCCCGGGCAGCGAATCCGCCACCGTCACCAGCGCCCGGACCGGCTGCTGGCGCCCGGAACGCTGCACCTCGACGTCCAGCGCCATGAGCCGTTCCATATCGTTGCTGTCCAGGCCGGCGGCGATGGCGATGCGGAAGGAATCGCAGATGAAATCGACCACTCCCTCGTCGGCCAGCACGGCGCGGCAGGCGCGGAAGATCTCGCTCTTGTGGGGCGCTTCGACGTGCGGCTCGAGGCCCGGCAACCCGGCCCGCCGGCTGTACTGGAACAGGACGTACAACAGCTTCAGGACAACCAGGTAACCTTCCTCGGTGTGGGGGCGGTGGCGGCGGATGAATATCATCGCCCGAAAGAGCGCGAGCAAATTGCGCCGCGGATTGGAGACGAGAATAATACCCAGAGCGCCGCCGGCAATGATCAGCAGCTCGGCGGGCTGGAGCAATACGAAGATGTTGCCGTGCTCGAGCAGGTAACCGGCCAGTACCGATCCGAGCACCACCAGCAGCCCGGCGAGAATCAGCACCACACCTCCCCGGTTCGGGGGCGCGTCGGAAAAAGCGTTTGAGGCAAATGGATCTCCGCGGTTCGCCTGTCTTATCGGCGGAGCGAGACCCGATTTTAGGCTTTTTGCGGCTGGCAACAACGGATCGAGAGTAGCTACAGCTCCTCGGCCTGCCCTCCGATAGATAGCTGTGACGGTGCTTATGGAGCGGACGAGCGCCCGGCTCCGGGTGTGGACGGCGCTGCTCTGCGCCATCCTTGTGGCGTTGTGGGGATGCTTTCTCCCGTGGAAGCGAGCGCTGGCCGGACAAAACGATTTCCTCGCATTGTACGTTGGCGCCACCCTCGCCGGCACGCCCGATCTGTACTCGCCGCCGATTTTTGAGCGGCTGCAGGAAAGTACCGCGCACATCCGCATGCCGGCGGTGCTCTTTTCAAGGCCGCCGTTCTACGCCGTCCTGCTCAAACCGCTCACGGCCCTGCCGTACCGCGCCGCTTATCTGCTTTTCGAGGTGCTGAGCGTGACCGCTCTGCTGGGCGCTCTGCGCGTGCTCGCTCCGCGCGGCGATCCCTTATGGCTGCTGGGCGGGATCTCCATCCCCGCGCTGACGGCATTTATTAACGGACAGGATGTGCTGCTGGTCCTGGCCGCCGCCGCTGCTTCCATCGCGCTGCGCCGTCGCGGACTCATGTTCGTTTCCGGGCTGGCGCTGTCGTTGTGCGCAATCAAGTTCCATTTCTTCCTGCTCGTTCCCGTTGTTCTCATTTTCCGGAAGCAATGGCGGCAGCTTGGCGGGGCGGCCGTTGGGCTGGCGGCGTTCTACGGAATCGGCGCGGCGGCCGAGGGCTGGCTCTGGCCCGTGAATTACCTCAAATTCCTGCAGTTCTTACGAGATCCGAAACTTACCCCGACACCCTACACCATGCCCAACCTTCACGGCCTGGTGCTGGCCCTGTTCGGGGACGCCCCGCGGGTTGAGATGGTGGTGGCGGTGGTGACCGTTGTTGGGGTGCTTTATGTCCTCGCCAGAGTTCGTGAGTTCGAACTGGCCATGACGCTGGCGGTGGCGGCGGGTTTGCTGATCAACGTCCACACCTATATTCAGGATTACTGCCTGCTGATGCTGCTCCCGGCGGTGGCGGCACGGGGTTCGCTGCCGGGCTATTTCGGGCTGGCCCTGCTTGCGCCGCCCGGGTATTTTCTGCTCATGGCGGACGGTCCGGCAGGCGCCGCGGTTCCCCTGGCGCTGGCGGCGACCATCGCCAGCAGCCTGCTGGTCTGGAGCCGCAGTCCCTACTCCAGCACCACGGCTGCCACCGCGCCAAGCTTCGGGATGGAGATTTCGGTGACGCCGTCCTCTTCGAACAACTCCACCGATCTGGGCGCCTCGCCCGGGGACAGCAGCTTCGCGCCCTCGAATTGCCCCGCCAGCCGCACCGTCACGTCTTCCACCGGGTAGTCCGAGTAGTTCACAAACTGCAGCACCACCGGGCGGCCCGCCGGACCTGCCAGCAGATTCGAGATGGCGCCGGGTGCGTTGAAGACTTTCCCGCCCGCGTTGCGGCTGCTCAGGATGGAATTGAGCTCGTGCCAGATTTCGCCCAGTTTCGCGATCT
>CAYVPZ010000823.1:0-2220 GCA_964453955.1 uncultured Solibacteraceae bacterium
GCGCAGCGGCGCGTCCAGGCCGCGCGACGGCTCGTCCAGCAGCAGAATGCGCGGTGCTGCGATGAGCGCGCGGGCGATGGAACAGCGCTGCTTCTGTCCGCCGGAAAGCTCGTGCGGCCGGCGCCCCTCGATGTCCTGCAGATGGAATCGCTCCAGCATTTGATTCACGCGGCGATGCCGGTCGAGGCGCGGCCGACCGTGCAGCGCGAACTCCAGATTCTGGCGCAGCGTCATGTTCGGGAACAGCGCGTAGTTTTGAAAGACGTAGCCGCAATGGCGCTGGCGCGGCGGGAGCGAAACGCGCGCGGCGCCGTCGAACAGGATCTCGTCGTCCAGCAGGATGCGCCCTTCGTCCGGCCGCACGAAGCCCGCGATCGAATCCAGCGTCAGCGTCTTGCCCGCGCCGCTGGGGCCGAACAGCACGGTGACGCCGGGCTCGGCGCTGAGATTCAGCTCCAGCGTGAAGGCCGCGGAACCGGGGCCGGCGGTGAACTGTTTTCGCATTCGCGCGCGCAGCATGGGAATCAGAACGGCTCCGGAGCGCGCCGGCCGCCCAGCGGGCGCCCACCGACGCGGTTGGCAAACCAGAGAATGGCCAGCGCAACCGCCGAAATCACCAGCACCAGCGTGCGGGCCAGCGCTCCGTTGCCGGATTCGACGGCGTCGTAGATGGCCACGGCCACGGTCTGCGTGCGGCCAGGGATGTTGCCGGCGAACATGATGGTCACGCCGAAATCGCCCAGCGAGCGCGCGAAAGCCAGCGCGGCGGCGGCCAGTATGGACCGGCGGGCCAGCGGCAGGGTCACTCGCGCGAAGGTCAGAAGCTCCGATGCGCCGAGGCTGCGCGCGGCGCGCTCATACACATGGTCGACGCTTTCGAAGGCGGCGCGCGCGGACTTGACCAGCAGCGGCATGGCGTGCAGGAACGCCGCCACCACCGCGGCCTGCCACGTGAAAACCAGCGGCGAACCGAACAGCCATTCGTACACGCGGCCGAACGGCGTGGCCCGCCCCAGCAGCACCAGCAGATAGTAGCCGAGCACGGTGGGCGGCAAGACAAGCGGAAGCGTGACCGCCGCGTCCAGCAGTTCGCGGCCGCGGAATTCCCGGTTGGCAAGCAGCCAGGCTACCCACAGGCCGATGGCGACGGCCGCGGCGGTGGAGACGGCCGCGACCTTCAGACTGAGCCAGAGCGGGAACCAGTCGATGGCCACTGTCTATAAGAGTACCCGTTTCCCGAAACGGCGGAGAGGGGATTTGTTTTGGGGGCGAAGTTGCAAGTGGCTCGCGGGGTAACCTCCCCGCGACCCGCTATCCTGTAAGAGACCCGCCCCATGTTCCCCGACTTCTTCGGTAACCAGGACGCCGCCGCCGCCCTGTTTGCTCTCACGCAGCAGGAGCGCATCCCCCAGACCATCCTCCTCGACGGCCCCGAAGGCATCGGCAAAGCCACCCTCGCGCGCCGGTTCGCCGCCGCCCTCCTCGGCCGTCCCGACCGCATCGAGCATGATGACCTCAGCCTTGCCTCCAACCAGGCCATCGTCGCCGACCGCGAAAAATGGACCGCCGATAAACGCAACGACGATCCGCTGCTGTTCGCGTCGCATCCGGATTTCGTCACCTTCGCGCCCGACGGCCCGCTGCGGCAAATCTCCATCCAGCAGATGCGAGTGCTCAAGGACCAGGCGCGGCTCAACCCGCTGCACGGCAACCGGCGCGTGTTCCTGATCGACCACATCGACCGCGCCAACGAGCAGGCCGCCAACTCCCTGTTGAAGACCCTCGAGGAACCGCCCGCGCACCTCATCGTTTTTCTGACCGCGGAGAACCCCTACGATCTGCTGCCCACCATTCGCTCGCGCTCGGTATCGTTCCATCTGGCCCCGCTGGGCGGTGAGGAGATGGAGGAGTTCGCGCGGGCCCGCGGTCTGGCCGATCCGCGTCGCCGCGTCGCCCTCGCCGACGGCAGCCCGGGTATGGCCGTCTCGCTCGATCTGGAGGCGTACGATCAGCGACGCGGCAGCATGTTGACGCTGCTCGAAGTGGCCTCCGGCCGCGCGCCGTTTTCCGACTGGCTGAAGGACGCCGAGTCGATTGCGGCGCGCCGCGACAAGCTGGACGCGTATCTGACGGTGCTGTACGTGCTGCTCGAAGACCTGCTGCTGGCGTCGCGGCATCCGGAGCGCATTCGCAACCATGATCTGGCCGAACGGCTGGCGA
>CAYVPZ010000824.1:0-2207 GCA_964453955.1 uncultured Solibacteraceae bacterium
GCGACAATCCGCCGCCGCCGGAAATCGAGAAGATGTACATCGGCATTCTCCAGGAACTAAACTGGCCGAACCCGTATGAATCGTCGGCCACGGAAAGGCCGACTCCCGTGTCGGGCGCCACTGGCGTCAAAATGACCGGCCCGTACGAATACGTGGCGCCCAGCTATTGGGAGCTCGACCAGCATCGCGGCGGCGCGCACGGCTTCAACACCGAAACCAGCCCCGGCCCGGCCATTCCGCCCATCGACAGCCTGCGACGAATGCTGCCCGAAGAGCATCTCTGGCCCGTCGATTCGTGGTGGGATTATCATGCCGGCGGCGGCGTCTTCAAAAACCTGACCGTGTTCCACACGGCGCTCGACCAGCGCTACGGGCCGTCCGCCAGCCTCGAGGAATTCGCCACCAAAGCGCAGGTCATGAGCTACGAGGGCGAGCGCGCCATGTTCGAAGCGTTCGGGAGGAACAAATACCGCGCCACCGGCGTGATCCAGTGGATGCTCAACAACGCCTGGCCCTCCATGATCTGGCACCTCTACGACTACTATCTGCGTCCTGGTGGGTCGTACTTCGGCGCGAAGAAAGGCTGCGAGCTGCTGCACATCCAGTATTCCTATGACGACCATTCCATCGCCGTGGTCAATTCGTATTACCAGGATTTCCAGAGCCTGAAGGCGACGGCGAAAGTCTACAACCTGAACATGAGCGAAAAGTACTCGCGGGAGGCGGCCTTCGACATTCCCGCCGACGGCGTCCGCACGCTCTTCGCCATCCCGGCAATCAAAGACCTGAGCCCGGCGTACTTCGTGCGTCTGACGCTGGCCGATGCAGCGGGCAAGGTGGTCAGCTCCAATTTCTACTGGCTTTCCACCAGGGAAGACGTTCACGACTGGGCCAATTCCACCTGGTTCCACACGCCCACCCGCGCGTATTCGGATCTCACCGCGCTCAATTCCCTGCCCCGCGTCGAACTGAGGGTCGCCGCCACCGCGGAAGTGACCGGCGCGGACCGGATCACCCACGTCACCCTCGAGAACCCTTCCCGCCATCTCGCGTTCTCGGTGCATCTGAAAGTGGTGAGCCCATCGCGCAACCCGGAAGTGCCGCAAGGGGAGATTCTGCCCGTTTTGTGGCAGGACAACTACATCGCGCTGCTGCCGGGCGAGAAACGCGAAATCAGCGCCTCCTCCCGGCTTTCCGATGCGGGCCCCGGCCCGAAAGTGCTGGAAGTGGACGGCTGGAACGTGGCGCCGCAAACCGTACCCGTCGAGTAGCGGTCCTGGCCAGACACGGACTTCAGCCTGTCTTCAGGCTGCGCCGCTGGGCGTTCGCTTCGCTCAGTGCCCCCTGCAGGCGCTTTGCCGTCCGTCCCGCTCTCAGACGCACGCTCAACGTGGAATCGCCCTCAAGCAACTGCAACGTCGGCAGCAGATCGGGACTTGCGATTTCACCGATGGCCCATGCGATCGCCGCTCGAAACCGCGCGTCCTCGTGGCCGGCCAGCTCTTCGAGCTTCTTGCGGCCGATGCTGTCTCCCTGGCGGCAAAGTTCCACCAGGGCGTTGGCAACCACCCGATGATTACTGTCGCGGGCGGCCAAATGAAGCAGTGCTCGCGTTTTTTCGACATTGCCGCCCCACAGCCCTTCCACCGCGTTGGCGCGTACGCGGGCGTCACCGGAGTGGAGAAACCTGGCCACCGCCAGGGGGTTCTTCGTGAGCCGGGAGAGAATCATCGCCGCCTTGGAGGCGAGGCGCGAGTTCTTGTCATCGGCCAGTTCGCGCAGCCATGGGACAAGCAGCATCGCCTGATCGTCCCGGTCGATGAGTTGCAGTATCCGATAGATCCGCCGGTGGTCCCTGGTACCGCGCATCTTCAGCAGCTTCTTGTAAAACTCAGGGTCCCCGCGCGCCATCATCGACGCCGCCACTACCGCTTCGCCGTCGGCAAGTTGATCCGGGTCGGTGAGGACATCCAGGTATTCATGTCCCACGCCAAGCACGTGGGAAAGGTGGGTTTCCGCCGCTCCCGTCGCGCCGCCACCCAGGTGAACGAGGGCGGCTTTGCCGAAGCCCGGTGGGTCGGAATCTCTCAGGTCCCGCAGTTGCCGCCAGGCCAGCCCGGGATCCTCGCCGTAACGGGCGAGAACTTTGGCCAGTTCTTCGGCTCCAGCCGATCGTGCAGGTTGACTTTCTTGCATGCGATGTATCT
>CAYVPZ010000825.1:0-2207 GCA_964453955.1 uncultured Solibacteraceae bacterium
CCGCCTCATGGCGGACGTTCCTCCTTGACGGCGAGGTACCCTCCCATTGCCCCCCGTCGCGGCGGAGCGAAAGCGCCGGAAAGGTCGAAAACCAAACTACGAAACACATGCACACGCACATGTTGGTGACGATGCCGCGAAGCGAGGCCCTCCGTCGCCAGACCGGGTAACCACACGTGGCGGGTGGGACGGGGGGAAGAGAAGCTGCGAAGGCTGTTCCGGCGCCACCAGTTGCCACAGACAAGCGGTGTCGTCACCGCGCGCGCCCTGCGGCGAAGGCAACTGTTGGGGCGGGCAAGATACTGCCCTGGCTGCTCGCAAGACAGACGGCTGGCAACAATCTGTTAGCAAACAGTTCCGATCTTCTTCGGCCGGCGAAATCCACTTGACTCCCTATAGTGGTCGTCGGTCTTGTGGCCTCTGGTTAGTTGATTTGTGCAATTTCGGCAAACGAGAATCCACGCTACAATACCCTGCGTGCGCCTCACCACACTGTTTCTCGCCGCAACCGCGTCGCTGGCGGCCATCGCGATCGCGCAGGAGGGTGCCCCATCCACGGGACAGGCGGCCCCCATTCCTAACCCGGCTTCGATCGACAAGACCGTCGACCCCTGCACCGACTTCTACCAATACGCTTGTGGCAACTGGCTGGTCAGCAACACCATCCCGGCCGACCGCGCCTCCTGGGGAACCGGTGAAATGCTGGGAGAGCGCAACCGCCTGGTGCTTCGGGATATTCTCGAACACGCAGCGGACAACAGCGCGCCACGCAGCGCGGTGGATCAGAAGATCGGCGACTATTACTTCGCCTGCATGGACGAGCACACGGTAAACGAGCGCGGCTACGATCCCATCAAGCCCGAACTGGCGCGCATCGACGCGCTGGCCGACAAGGCGGCGATTCGCGAGGAAGTGCCCCGCCTGCACCGCCGGGGCAACGACGTATTCTTCGAGTTCGGCTCCGAAACCGACCTGAAAGACTCGAGCCGCACCATCGGCGCGGCCGATCAGGGCGGGCTCGGCCTGCCCGACCGCGATTTCTATCTGAACGACAATCCGAGGTCCCTGCAGATCCGCACCGCCTACGCCGAGCACGTGCAGAAGATGCTGCAGCTGGTCGGCGAATCGCCGGAAACCGCCGACGCCGACGCGAAGGCCGTGATGGCATTCGAGACGCTGCTGGCGAAGACCTCGCTCGACCGCGCTTCCCGCCGCAACCCCGACAAGGTCTACCACAAGCTGTCCGTTTCGGAGCTCGCGAAGCTGTGTCCCTTTTTCTCCTGGCCGGCGTTCTTCGAAGCCGTGGGCGCGCCGAAGATGGAATCGCTCAACATCGACTATCCGGAGTTCTTCAGCGGCCTCAATGCCGCCATCGAGGCAACCAGCGTCGCGGACCTGAAGGCCTATTTGAGGTGGCATGTGATCCACAGCCAGGCCCCGCTTCTCTCGCCGCCATTCGTCGACGAGAACTTCGCGTTTTACAGCCGGACACTGCGCGGCGTCCGCGAGCTCGCCCTTCGCTGGAAGCGTTGCGTGGATTCCACCGATTTCTCGCTCCCCGACGCTCTGGGTAAGAAGTATGTGGACGTGACTTTCGGCGCAGAGGGCAAGCAGCGCACCCTGAACATGGCGCGCGAACTCGAACGGGAGATGAACCAGGATCTCAGCCAGCTCGACTGGATGACGCCGGCGACGAAGAAGGAAGCGGTGGCCAAGCTGGAGGCCATCACCAATCGCATCGGCTATCCCGACGAATGGCGCGATTATTCCAGCGTTCACATCGTGCGCGACGATTTCGCCGGCAACTGGCTGCGCGCGTCCGAATTCGAGGTGCAGCGCGACCTGCACAAGATCGGAAAGTCGGTGGACCGCGGGGAGTGGCCAATGAGCACGCCCACCGTGAACGCAGGCTACTCGCCCGGGGAGAACAGCATCAACTTCCCGGCCGGCATCCTGCAGCCGCCCCTGTATTCCAACAGCACCGACGACGCGGCGAATTACGGGGCCGGAGGCGCCGTCATCGGACACGAACTGACCCACGGCTTTGACGACCAGGGAGGCAAGTTCGACGCGCACGGCAACCTGCGCGACTGGTGGACCAAAGCCGACGCCGAGGAGTTCCAGAAGCGCGCCAAATGCCTGATCGACGAGTACTCGAAGTTCGAGGCGGTCCCTAGCCTGCACGTGAACGGCGAGCTGACCCTGGG
>CAYVPZ010000826.1:0-2203 GCA_964453955.1 uncultured Solibacteraceae bacterium
TTTGGTGCGCGCGCGGACAGCGTGGGCGAGGTGGTCTTCAACACCGCGATCACCGGATACCAGGAGATCTTCACCGATCCCTCATACGCCGGGCAGATCGTGGTCCTCACCTATCCGCAGATTGGCAACTACGGCGCGAATCTCTACGACCAGGAATCGGCGCGCCCGTGGATTGAGGGCCTGGTGGTGCGCGAGTTCTCCGGGCTGGCCAGCAACTGGCGATCGGAAGAAACCGCCGAGCAGTTCCTGGCCGCCAACGGCATTCCCGTCGCCGCCGAAATCGACACCCGCGCGCTGGTGCGGCATCTGCGCAGCCGGGGCGTAATGCGCGGCGTGCTCTCGGCGGGCGGCGGCAATCCGCGCGAGCTGGTGGAGCGCGCGCGCAACGCGCCATCGATGGCCGGGCTCGACCTGGCTACCCGCGTCACCACCCAGGCCAGTTACCAGTGGGACAAGCCGGTGGAGGCGGTGTCGAAGACCGACCGCATCGCCCCGCCGCGCGAGCCCTGGTGCCACGTGGTGGCCTGCGATTTCGGCATCAAGCGGAACATCCTGCGGCGCCTGTGCCACGTGGGCGCGCGCGTCACCGTGGTTCCGGCCGGCGCGACCGCCGAAGACATCCTGGCGCTAAAGCCCGACGGCGTGTTCCTCTCCAACGGCCCCGGCGATCCCGAACCGCTCGAGTTCCAGGCCGCGCAGGTGCGCAGGCTGATCGGCAAAACGCCCATCTTCGGCATTTGTCTGGGCCAGCAGATTCTGGGCCTCGCGTTCGGCGGCAAAACATACAAGATGAAGTTCGGCCACCGCGGCGCCAATCATCCGGTGCTGAACCGGCTGACCAACCGCGTGGAGATCACCTCGCACAATCACGGCTTCGCGGTGGACCCCGATTCGCTCAACCAGAACGAGATCGAGCTGACCCACGTCAACCTCAACGACCAGACGCTGGAGGGTTTCCGGCACCGCAGCTATCCGGTGTTTTCGGTGCAGTACCATCCCGAGGCGTCGCCCGGTCCGCACGACTCGCATTATCTGTTCGACGATTTCATGAAGCTGATCGAGGAGGACCGCCGCTGATGCCGCGCCGCAACGACCTCCACAAAATCCTGATCGTCGGTTCCGGGCCCATCGTCATCGGCCAGGCTTGCGAGTTCGACTACTCCGGCGCACAGGCCTGCAAGGCGCTGCGCAGCGACGGCTACGAGGTGGTGCTGATCAATTCCAACCCGGCCACCATCATGACCGACCCGAATCTCGCCGACCGCACCTACGTCGAGCCGCTCACCGTGGAATTCGCCGAAGAGGTGATCCGGCGCGAGCGCCCCAATGCCCTGCTCTCCACCGTGGGCGGTCAGACCGGATTGAATCTCGCCGTCGCGCTGGCCGACGCGGGCGTGCTGGACCGCTACGGCGTGGAGCTGATCGGCGCGCGCATCGAATCCATCAAGAAGGCCGAGGACCGGCTCCTGTTCAAGGACGCCATGCACAAGATCGGCCTCGAGATGCCGCAGTCGCAGCTTGTCAACAGCGTGGAGAGCGGGCTGCGGTTCGCCTCGAAGATCGGTTTCCCGGCCATTCTGCGGCCCAGTTTCACCCTCGGCGGCACGGGCGGCGGCATCGCCTACAACCGCGAGGACCTGGCGGAGATTCTGGAGAAGGGCCTCGATCTCTCGCCGGTGCACGAGGTGCTGATGGAGGAGAGCGTCATCGGCTGGAAAGAGTTCGAGCTGGAGGTGATGCGCGATCTGGCCGACAACGCCATCATCGTCTGCTCCATCGAGAACTTCGACGCCATGGGCGTGCATACCGGCGATTCCATCACGGTGGCGCCAGCGCAGACCCTCACCGACCGCGAGTATCAGATGATGAGGGACGCCGCCCTGGCCTGCCTGCGCGAGATCGGCGTCGATACCGGCGGGTCGAATGTGCAGTTCGCCATCAACCCGGAAAACGGGCGCATGGTGATTGTGGAGATGAACCCGCGGGTGTCGCGCAGCTCGGCGCTGGCTTCCAAGGCCACCGGGTTCCCCATCGCCAAGATCGCCGCGAAGCTGGCCGTGGGGTACCGGCTGGATGAAATCCGCAACGACATCACGCGCCTGACGCCGGCCTGTTTCGAGCCGACCATTGATTACGTGGTGGTGAAGATTCCGCGCTGGCAATTCGAGAAATTCCCCGGCGCCGAGCCGGTGCTGGGCACGCA
>CAYVPZ010000827.1:0-2196 GCA_964453955.1 uncultured Solibacteraceae bacterium
ATGGTCATCAGGAACGCCAGCGCGATGAGCCCGACCATGCCGTCGCGTCCGCGGATGAAGTGAATGCCCTGTTTCACGCTGGTCAGTATCGAGTCGCCCGTGGGGGTGGGAATGAAGCGCGTGCGAACAATGTACAGCGAAATGATCACCGCCACGAAGGAGAGCCCGTTGAGCCCGAAACACCACGTGGCGTTGAGCTGCTTCAGCGCGATGCCGCCCAGCATGGGGCCGATCACGCGCGCGAGGTTGAACTGAATGGAGTTGAGCGCGATGGCGTTGGGCAGATCTTCGGACTTCACAAGGCTGGGGATGAGCGCCGAATATGCCGGCCCGCCGAACGATTGCGCCAGTCCTACGACGAACGACAGCGTCAGGATCTGCCAGACCTGGATGTACCCGAGCGCATAGACCACCGCCAGGGTGAACGCGCAGGTCATCTGAATGTACTGCGAACCGAGCAGCAGGTTGCGGCGCTCGATGCGATCGGCCACGGCGCCGCCCACCAGCGAGAACAGGAAAATCGGAATCTGACCGAGAAAAGAATCGAGCCCCAGAAAAAAGCTCGATTTCGAAAGATAAAACACCAGCCACGACTGCGCCACAACCTGCATGAACGTGCCCACGCTGGAGGTGCACGAGCCGAAAAACATCACGCGGAAATCGCGATATTGAAAGGCCTTGAAAGTGCGCTGGAACAATGGATCGCCCTTCAGGGGAGCGGCTTCGGTCGCTGAATCAGGTGCAGGAAGTTGCCGTCGGCGTCGGTGAAGAACACCAGGCGGTTCCCCTGGTTTTCATACGGCTCGGCCAGAAAGTTTGTTCCCTGGCGCTGCAGGTGCGCGAACGCGGCATCGAAGTCGTCCACCGCGATGGCCAGGTGGCGCAGGCCGGGGTCTTTCAGCGTCGCCGGCCGGACCGCGCCCTCGGCCGGAATGATCTCCAGCATGGAGCCGTTCGGCGCGCGCACGAAGAAATTGCAGGCGTACTCGAAGTTGATGCGGAAGCCGAGGTGCTCCACATACCACTCGGCCAGACGTTGCGGATTCGGCGAGGCGATGGCCGTGTGTTCCAGTCCCTGAAACATAGCGTTAAGACGTGATTGTAGCAGAGGGGTTTGGCGGATCTTCGCCCGCAGTGCCGCCAGCATGCGCGGGTCGTGCCGCGCCACGTCCACGTATTGCCGGCGCTCGGCTTCATCGGCGCCTGCCCGCGCCAGCAGCGCGACCACCTCGTAATGAGCGGCGCGCGGGGACCTCTGCCAGGCGTACAGCGCCCACCCCAGAGCCGTTCCATCGAACTTTTCATCTTTGGCGCCAGTGGGCGCGCCGCGCTCGAGCAGCAGCCTGACCGTGTCCGCGTGCCCGCCGTATGCGGCCCAGTGCAGGCCGGTCTGGCCGTGGTGCGGCAGCTTCGCCTGCACGTCCATGCCTGTTTGCAGAAGAAAATCGACCACGCTGGTCCGGCCGAATTGACAGGCCCAGGCGAACGCCTCGCGCATTTGTTTCGGCGTGGCGAGCGGTTGCAGGTTTCTGACGACGTCGAGCCGTCCGACTCCGGCCGCTCCTTCCAGATCGAGCCGCGCGCCGTGGTTCGCAAGGAACTCCGCCGCCTCGCCGCGCCCGTTCCCCAGGCAGGCATTGACCGCGCTGCCTCCATCCGGAGGGTCGATGGCCGCGCCATGACCGATGAGCAGTTCCATCAGCGCGAGCTGCACGCCGGCCTTTTCCGGGTGCCAGCTCGTCGCCGTCAATCCGAGCGCGGTCGAGCGGCCCCCGTAGGCGTCAGACTCCGCATCCACATCGGCGCCCGCCTTCAGCAACAGCTCGGTCACTTCGAGAATGTTCTTCGGCGTCTTCTGCCGGAAGTCCTCGACGCCGTTGGCGGACACGTAATGGAGCAGCGTGGAGCGGTGCTCCCGCGTCGATCGCGCCCGGATCAGTTCGGGATTCTCGCGCAGCAGCGTCTGGAGCGCGGCCACGTCGCCGGCGACGATGGTGTCCGCCGCCGCCTCAAACCGGGAGACCGGCGAATCCGCGCGCGCGAGTGCTTCCAGGTGTTCGGCGAATTTCGGCCAGCTCGCAAAACCGTGCTCGCGCGCGAGGAAGAATTGCGCGTCGCTCAGGGTGCCTTTCGTGGACTCGTGCCAGCGTTGTTCGATGCTCTGGGGCGCGATCTTCAGGCCGTGCAGCCGGGCTA
>CAYVPZ010000828.1:0-2193 GCA_964453955.1 uncultured Solibacteraceae bacterium
ACTGGAAGTTGTAGCGCTTGTCGTCGATGGACCAGCTTCGGTTGGTCTCCA
This sequence comes from uncultured Solibacteraceae bacterium, assembly GCA_964453955.1. Lineage (GTDB taxonomy): Bacteria > Acidobacteriota > Terriglobia > Bryobacterales > Bryobacteraceae > CAWACP01. Next base: position 52 of record CAYVPZ010000828.1, read on the forward strand.
TGTAGATGCCCTTGTCGACGTCGAACACGTCGTCGAGGGTGTGCGGGCCGGCGAGCAGGCTGACGTTGGTCATGCGAATCAGCGGGAGGCGGGACCAGCCCGCGGCCCGCATGGCGCCATTCGAGCGGGCCAGCCCCGCCACCTGCGCCGTCTCGCGCGAGGCCAGATAGCCGGTGAACAGGCCGTTGCGGATCACGTCGATGCGCTGTGCGGGGACGCCTTCGTCATCGAACAGAAAAGTACCGAGGCCTGGGCCGTGCTCGGGGCGGGCGTCCGCAACGGCGTTGACGATTTCCGACCCGTAGCCGAACGTGTTCAGCTTGTCCACGGTGAGAAAGCTCATGCCCGCGTAGTTGGCTTCGGAGCCGAGCACGCGATCGAGCTCGATGGGGTGACCGATGGACTCGTGGATTTGCAGCGCGAGCTGGCTGCTGTCCAGGATCAGGGGCAAGGTTCCCTCCGGGCACTGATCGGCCGAGTGCAGCGCCGCAGCCTCTTCGGCGATGCGCGGGGCGTGTTCGGCGAGCGCCAGCTCGTGCACCAACTCGTAGCCCTTCAACTGGCTCTGCCCGCCGAAGGAGTTTGGGTAGGAGCGCTTCTGAATCTCGCTGCCTTTGAAGGCCCATGCCTCGAAGCCGGCCTGGGTGGCGGTGCGGGTCTGGTCGATGACGCTGCCCAGCGAGGACACGAAGACCTGGCGGGTTCGGGCGAAGTTCATGTTGGTTTCGGCGAGGGTGACGCCGGGGTTGCGGCGCAGTTCGCTGTCCACGGCCAGCAGCAGGGCGAGCTGCTCTTCGATGGATACCGAAAACGGATCGATGGCGCAGGGGGATTCCCACACGCACTCGTGCTTCTCCTCGGGGGCGAGCCGGACCTCGGCTTTTGCGGCGAGAGCGCTCGCGCGCGCGATGGAGACGGCCTGGGCGGCGGCGGTAGAGAGGCCGGCGGCCGAGAGATCGCCGGTGGCGGCGAAGCCCCACGCGCCTGCGGCGAGAACGCGCAGGCCCACGCCGGTGGATTCCGACGAGCCCAGCCGGCCGGTCTGGCCGTTTTTGGTGCCGAGCGCGCGCTCACGGGTGTGTTCCACGCGCACGTCGGCGTAGGAGACCCCGTGGGCGAGGGCCGCGTCCAGGGCCTGAAGTGCAATGTCCTTCATGAGATACAGTGTACGGGGCGCACGGGGGGAGCGTGCGGAATTGGGTTCGTTTTGTCGTGCGGGATCGCCTGAAATCTCTCGGCACGGAAATGGGTTCGTTTTGTCATACAGGATCACCGGAGGCTCGGCGCAGTAGTGAATATTTCGCTTCGATGCTAGCACGGCCGGGCAGCGAGGCCGAGACTCGATGTGTGGAACTTCCTTCCAATGTGGTGTTTGGATCAGTTTGGATCGCTGGGACCGAGGGACTGGCAGGTGGCCAGGGACCGGGGTATTGGCACAAGGTGAGTCTGGCCCTATACTTGAAGCGTGGCGGTGTCTTTCAGCTTCGACGAAGGCAAGGCCCTGGCCGTGATCTCTCGGCTCGCATCGGCCGGTCTCCCCGAGTTCACCAAAGGGAAGGCGTGCAAGCTCGTTTTCCTCGCAGATCATCTTCACCTGGTTCGCTATGGGCGTCCAATCACGGGAGATTGGTTCGCCGCGATGGATCACGGGCCGGTTCCTTCCCACACGTTAGACCTCCTGAATGCCGTGGAAACCGGCGTTCCGACGGACGACGCGTCCCACCGGCTCATTCGTGCGCTGAAGGTCGATGCCAGGTTTCAGTTTCCGAGGATCTCGGCTTCGGAGGCCATAAACCAATCGCATCTGTCCCGGTCGGACTCCATGGTGCTGGATGAGGTTATTGAGAAATACGGGACGATGAGCTTTAAACAGCTTCGAACCCTGACTCATGAGTTCGAAGCATACAAGGCCGCCTGGGACAGGCGATCCGGGCTTTCTTCTGCGATGCGTTTTGAGGAGTTCTTTGAGGGCGATGAGGCTGATGCGATCGCCGGGGTGAAAGAAGAAGTCCTGGAGAACGCGGCGCTGAGAGAGGCGCTTTCTGGGTACGGTTGTCGGCTCAGCTAGTTTTCAGCGCTACACGTTGCTCCGATTCCCGTACGACTTCGGAAACGGTCCGGAGAACAAGTACTTTGTGTACC
>CAYVPZ010000829.1:0-2172 GCA_964453955.1 uncultured Solibacteraceae bacterium
CTGCAGCGGTGCGATCGTCAGCCCCGCGGCCGACGGCCACGCCAAACGCATCAGCGCGGCGGCGATCCCGTGGCTGTCTTCGGCGGACCACGCGACATAGTTGCGGACAAGCTGCTTCTGCGTTTCCGGTAGCGCTTCGAACCACCCCCGCGTCGTATTGTTGTCGTGAGTTCCGGTGTAGGCCACCGCGTGATTAGCCCAAGTGCGCGGCAGGTGTGGATTTGCCGGGTTGCCGTCAAAACCGAACTGCATCACCCTCATCCCGGGCAGCCCGCAGCCGTCGCGCAAAGCCAGGACGTCGGGGGTGATCATCCCGAGATCTTCCGCGATGAAAGGCATGTCTCCAGACTCGCGGCCGACCGCTTCCAAGAATTCAACGCCCGGACCACCCACCCAGGTTCCGGTCTCGGCTGTGGGCGCTCCCGCGGGAACTTGCCACGCGGCAACAAAGCCGCGGAAATGATCGAGCCGGATAACGTCGACCAATTCCAGCAGACCGCGCAGGCGATCGAGGCACCAGCGGTACCCGGTGCTTTTCAGCGCGTCCCAGTTGTAAACCGGGTTACCCCAAAGCTGTCCCTGCGCGGCGAAATAATCCGGCGGTACCCCCGCGACAAAACGTGCACGCCGCCTAGCGTCGAGGTCGAAGAACTCGGGATTGGCCCAAACGTCGCTCGAGTCGGGGGAGACAAAGAAAGGCAGATCGCCAATGATTCGCAGACCGTGGGCCCGCGCATATTGCTTAAGCTGCAGGGCCTGGCGAAAAAACAGGAACTGCGCGAAAGTGATCTGGTCAATCTCGTCCTTCAGTTCCCGTCGCGCGCGCGCCATAGCCGAGGGCTCGCGGTAAACCAGCTCCGATGGCCAATCCACATAGTACGCGCCGTTGTATCGGATTTTGAGCGCGCAAAAGAGAGCGTAATCGTAAAGCCATGGTGCCTGATCGACACGGAATTCTTCATACGTATCCCGCAGATCGCTCCGCGCGCCGCCGCGAAAGTTACTCCATGCCCTCCCGATCAAGCCCCTTTTGAATGTGGCGACCTCATTGAAGTTGACAACATCCGCCGGGAAGGAGCGCCCCCCACAATCTTGCGCGGAGAGCAGCCCATCGTCCACCAGCGCATCCGGACTGATCAGGAGCCAGTTGCCCGCGAACGAAGAGAGTGGTTGATAAGGAGAATTCCCGTACCCAGTCGCACCCAGCGGCAGTACTTGCCACCACGTCTGACCGGCGTCCCGCAGGCAATCGATCCACTCGAATGCCGCGGGACCCATGTCGCCGATTCCATATCGCGCTGGAAGCGAGGTGAGATGCAGCAGGATTCCCGACCGCCGGCTCTGATCAAACGCAGACGTCATTCGCGGACCTCCGCCTGCGCCAGGGCGCCATCCACGATGCCCTGCGCTTCGGCGAGGATTCTGTTCAAGTGTTCCTCGCTGTCAAAGCTTTCGGCATAGATCTTGTATACGTTCTCGGTTCCGGATGGGCGCGCCGCAAACCAGCCGCTGCGAGTTGTAACTTTCAACCCACCGATAGGCGCATCATTCCCTGGCGCGCGGGTAAGCTTGTCCGCGATCGCTTCACCCGCGAGGCTCGATTCCTTTACGGCATTCGGTGACAGACGCCGCAGTTTATCCTTCTGCTCCGGTGTAGCGGGCGCATCGATTCGCTCGTAGAAAGGCTCTCCAAACTCAGCCGTCAGATCGCGATAGTGCTCGCCCGGGTCCTTTCCCGTGCGGGCGGTGATCTCCGCGGCGAGCAGGTTCATGATCAGGCCATCCTTGTCGGTGGCCCAGGCAGAGCCATCGAATCGCAGGAAGCTTGCTCCTGCACTCTCCTCGCCGCCAAAACAACACGAGGAATCGTAGAGTCCAGGCACGAACCACTTGAATCCAACGGGAACTTCCCAGAGCCGTCGTTCCAGCCCCGCGACGACCTTGTCGATCATGCTGCTGCTGACGACCGTCTTGCCGACGACAGAATTCACATTCCAGGCGGGGCGGTGCCTGAGTAGATATCGAATCGCCACCGCAAGATAATGGTTGGGGTTCATCAGCCCCGAGGAAGGCGTCACGATCCCGTGCCGGTCGGCATCCGCATCGTTGGCGAAGGCCACCTGATACTGATCCTTCAACCTCACGAGCCGCGCCATCGCATAAGGGCTGGAG
>CAYVPZ010000830.1:0-2161 GCA_964453955.1 uncultured Solibacteraceae bacterium
CAAGCAGAAGCGCGCAAACCGTCCAATCCCGATCGCGATTCTTCTGTCGCTGCTCGGTGGCTGCCTCATCGCGGGCCAGCCCGGTTCGCGAGTGCAATACGTTGGCGGCACCATCGTGCAGATTCCCCAGGGCTGCTCCGGCCGCGCCCAGACTCTCGACGAGCAGTTCTTCGTCTTCTATTCCAAAGGCGCAAGCTGGCGTGTCCCCTACGACAGCATCGACCTGCTCGAATATGGACAAAAGGTGGACCGCCGCTACCTGGCCGCCGTAATCGTCTCGCCCCTGTTCCTGTTGAGCAAGTCGCGCTCGCACTTTCTCACCATCGGATACACGGATGAAAGCGGCAAGCACCAGGCGTTGATCTTCCGCGTGAACAAAGACGACATCCGCAGCGCCCTGGTGACGCTGGAAGCGCGGACCGGCCGCCGGGTGGAGTTTCAGGACGAGGAGGCGCGCAAGGCGGGAAAGGGTTAATCATGGCCTGCGCGGTTCTGATAGCGTTCCTGCTGGCGTCCAATCCCGGCGCCGAAAGCCCCGCCAGCGCCACTGCCCCGCCCCGGTTGCAGGTGGAGAAAGTGGACGCCCCCGACGAAACCCCCGCGGCGCGCGACCTCACCACCGTGCGCCGCATCTACGTGGACGTGCTCACCGGCGGCGAGGCAGCCGCGCGCTTCCGCGACATGCTGATGGCCAGCCTGCAGAAAACCCGGCTCTTCGTGGTGACCGAGAATCAGGATCGCGCCGACGCCGTGTTGAAGGGCGCGGCCGACGACAAGGCCTTCACGGACCGGTTCCGTTCCAGCGACAACCTGAACATGCACACCCAGATGAGCGACTCGGACCACTCCTCGGAATCGCGCTACTACAGCGAAGGCGAGAGTCACAGCGTGGGCTTCGGCATCGGCGAGAGCGAATCGAGCAACATCGAAGAGCGCAAGCACGAGGCGTTCGCCGCCGTGCGTCTGGTGAATCGCGAGGGCGACGTCATCTGGTCGGCCACCGAAGAGAGCCTGGGAGGCAAGTTCCTCGGGGCCAGCGCCGACGTGGCCGACAAGATCGCCCGGCAAATCACGGCCGACTACCATCGTCTGCAGTCCGCGCCGCCAAAACAGGAAAAGGGCGGATCAACCACCGTGCGATGATGTCAATGAGACGTCATCGGGCGGTTAGCTCAGTTGGTTAGAGCGTCTGGTTTACACCCAGAAGGCCGCAGGTTCGAATCCTGCACCGCCCACCAGATAAGTTTGTGGCTGTCTAGCGATCCCAGTCGGCGTGGTGTTCCCGGTAGTCCCGCAAACGGCTGATATCGTCGTTCAGGATGTCGCGATCGCGCGTCGACATGCGATTATCCGCTACCACGCGCGACAATGCCTCGATCACCCTGTCGAGCTGGGGCTCATCATAGACATGATTGGCCAGTTTGGTCTGGAGCTGGTTCAGTTCATCCACGGTCGCCCCGAGACGATATTCGTCCCCGCCACCCGGCCATGTTACAGCCCGAACATGCTCCACGTCCTGCCGCACGTCTTCAAACAAATGGCCACGCCAATGTTCATCGTGAAAACGCGCGTCGCGATCGTTGTGATAGGAATCGTCGTCGCGAGGGCGATCCTGCGCGGTTGCCGTCAGCGAAAAGACCAGTAAGCCAGCGCCTGCCAGGCTGTTCAATAAGATGCTTTTCATTTCCGTTCCTCCTCGGCCTGTATGACGTTCAGGCCTGGGAGAAGCTTCATTCGTCACCGTGACCGCCCGGTGATGCCCCCAGTCCCACCAATCGTCCCAACCCCCTCAACAACATACGCCCCCGCCCCCACCGCCCCCATGCTAAACCTCAAATCGCAGGCTGGCCAGCTTGAGCGTTGACGCATCGCCCTTCAACAAGGCGGTGCGAGCAGGTGTTTCCATGCGAACCGGCGGAGGTGGTGACGGGCATACCCCTGAACTGCGCCGTTCGTTGTCGCTATAGCCGCCGATTCGAAACGAGAGGCGGCCGAAGGATACGATGCCGGCATCCACAACAGTTTGAAAGGCGGCGAGTAACGCGGGCGGATTCTTAGAAGATCAGACGATCGCCGGGCGCCGGACTACGGTACGCGGCTGATGTCCCGGTTGGTACTGGTCCCCCTCTCGACCCTCCCGCACGTTGCCGGATTCATCCAC
>CAYVPZ010000831.1:0-2160 GCA_964453955.1 uncultured Solibacteraceae bacterium
TGCCCGCCGCCAGACCGATCTCGCGCTGGGCCATGGCCAGGCGCGTCACCGAATCCATCACCAGCAGCACGCTGGCCCCCCGGTCGCGGAAGTACTCGGCGATGGCCAGCGAGACGAACGCCGCGCGAATCCGCAGCGGCGCGGGGCGGTCGGAAGTTGCCACCACCACCACCGAGCGTTTGAGGCCTTCGGCGCTGAGCTCGTGTTCGAGAAAGTCGCGCACTTCGCGATTGCGCTCGCCGATCAGCGCGATCACGCTGACGTCCGCCGAATTGTGCCGGCACATGGAGCCGAGCAGCGTGCTCTTTCCTACCCCGCTGCCTCCGAAAATGCCGATGCGCTGCCCCTTGCCGCAGGTCAGCAGACTGTCGATGGCGCGGATACCGGTCACCAAGGGCTCGGAGATCGGTTCGCGGTCCAGCGGCCCGGGCGGAGGGCGGTAGAGTTCATAACGATCGTCGCCGTGCAGCGTGCCCAGGTTGTCGATGGGCCGGCCGAACCCGTCCACCACGCGTCCAAGCAATTGCGGCCCCACCTCCATGAGCGCGTCCTCGCGCCGCGCCACCACCACGTCGCCCAGTTGCAGGCCGTCGGTCTCCTCCAGCGGCATCGACAACACCCTCCCGTCGCGAAAGCCGATGGTTTGCGTGCGGATGGTTCGCCCGGACGACGTGGTGACTTCCAGAAAATCGCCGATCGCCGCCGACGGCCCCTGGGATTCCACCAGCAGTCCGATCAGTTCGGTGACCGCGCCGCTCCAGCGCCGGGTTTCCATCGTTTCCAGCCGTCCAAAATACCGGTCCAGAATCATGAGGACGACTCCATCAGGTCCACCAGACCGCGCTGGATCTCCACCAGTTGCGTTTCCACCGAGGCGTCCAGCGACCCGCGGCCGGTTTCGAAAATGGCGCTGCCTTTCTCGAGGGCGGTGTCCGCAATCACCTCGATCTTCTGCGGAGCGCCCATCTGCGCCAGCGAGCGCTTCACCGCGGCCACGTGCTCAGGATGCGTCCGCACGCGGTGGGTGTCGCGCATCTCGATCTTCCCCAGCGCTGCCTTGACCAGTCCGGTCAGCGCCTCCGGATCGACGGTCAGCTCGCGGTGGAGAATCCGCCGTGCAATGGCCAGCGCGAGACGCACCAGTTCCTCCTCGGCCTCGCGCCGGATGGCGTGCCGGAGACCGGCCATCTCGGTCACCGCCCGCGCCAAACGCTGCAATTCCCCGTCGAGCTGCGCCAGAGCCTGCTTGCGCCCTTCGGCCTCCCCCTGGCGCAATCCCTTCTGCAACGCCTCCTGGGACGATTTCTCCACCAGGCGCTCCAGCTCGTGGATGCGGGTTTTCAGCGGCTCCTCGACGGATTCCGCCGGGTGATTCCCCACCGGGCGCGCTCCCGCGTGCGGGAAGGATGCGGCGTGGGAGACCACCATCGGTGAGGTGCCTGGCAGCGGCTGCCAGTCCACCGGCTGCACTTCGATCTTCTCGTCGCGCACGATCTTAGACGACGTACTGTTCTCCTACCGTGCCCTTGAGGTTGACCACGCCCTCGGCCTCCAGCTGGCGGACCACCGTGATGATCTGCTGCTGCGCCGCCTCCACTTCCTTGATCTTGATGGGCCCCAGCGCGTCCATGTCCTCGCGCAACATCTCCGCGCCGCGCACCGACATGGCCGACAGAAAATGATTCTTGAGCTGGTCGCTGGTGCCCTTCAACGCAATCGTGAGGATCTTCCGGTCGACCTTGGAGAGGATCTCCTTGATGGCCATCTGATCGATCAGCAGGATGTCGTCGAAGACGAACATGAGGTGCCGGATGGTCTCCACCAGGGAAGGGTCGTTGTGTTCGATGCTCTCGAGGATTTCCTTGCTGGTGCTGGAGTCCAGCCGGTTGAACATCTCGGCCACCGCGCGCACGCCGCCGTAGGATTCGCGGCTCAGCTCGCCGAGAGCCTTCAGCCGGGAGCCGATGATGCCGGCAATCTTGGAGATGATCTCGGGAGAAATCTGGTCCAGGCTGGCCATGCGCAGGGCCACGTCGGCGCGCAGCTCCGGCGGAAGCGAGAACAGCAGCCCCGCCGCCTGCGAAGGGTTGAGGTGCGAGAGGATAAGCGCGATGGTCTGCGGGTGTTCGTGGTGAATGAACTTGGCGAGCTGTTGCGGGT
>CAYVPZ010000832.1:0-2158 GCA_964453955.1 uncultured Solibacteraceae bacterium
ATGGAAGCATCGCCTGCATGGTGAACGGCGCGGGGCTGGCCATGGCCACCATGGACATCGTGAAATACGCGGGCGGCTCTCCGGCGAATTTTCTGGACGTGGGCGGCGGCGCCAGCGCCGAACAGATTCGCAACGCCTTCCGCATCCTGATTTCCGACCGCAGCGTGCGCGCGGTGTTCATCAACATCTTTGGCGGAATTCTGCGCTGCGATACGCTGGCCACCGGCGTGGTGGAGGCGGCGCGGGAGTTGAAGCTGGAGGTGCCCATCGTGGTGCGCATGGAAGGCACCAACGTGGAGAAAGGCAGCGAGATTCTGACCACGTCGGGACTGAACTTCACCATCGCGGACGGCATGCGCGACGGCGCCGAGAAGGCCGTGGCCCTGGCCAATGGGAAGGAGCGCGCATGAGCATTCTGGTGGACCGCAACACACGGGCGATCGTCCAGGGCTTCACCGGACGCGAGGGCAGCTTCCACGCGCAGCAGTGCATCGCCTATGGCACGCAGATTGTCGGCGGGGTGGTGCCCGGCAAGGGCGGGCAGACGCATCTGGACCGGCCCGTGTTCAACACCGCCGGTGAAGCGGTGAAGGCCACCGGAGCGAACGCCACGCTGATCTTCGTGCCGCCGCCGTTCGCCGCCGATGCCATCATGGAGGCGGCCGACGCGGGCATCGCGCTGGTGGTGTGCATTACCGAAGGGATTCCCGTGGAGGATATGGTGCGCGCCTGGGAATTTCTGCAGTCGCACCCCACGCGGCTGATCGGCCCAAATTGTCCGGGCATCATTTCGCCCGGCCAGTGCAAGCTGGGCATCATGCCCGGTCATATTCATCTGGAAGGCCACGTGGGCGTGGTCTCGCGCTCGGGCACCCTGACGTACGAAGCGGTGGGCCAGTTGACGCGTCTGGACATCGGGCAATCCACGTGCATCGGAATTGGCGGCGACCCGATCATCGGCACGCCCTTTCTCGACGCCATCCGTTTGTTCAACGACGACCCGGAAACGCACGCCATCGTGATGATCGGCGAGATCGGCGGCAACGCCGAGGAACAGGTGTCGGAGTACATCAAAGAGAACGTTAGGAAGCCGGTGGTGGGCTTCATCGCGGGACAGACCGCGCCGCCGGGCCGGCGCATGGGCCACGCGGGCGCTATTATTTCGGGCGGCTCGGGGAAAGCGTCGGACAAGATCGCGGCCATGCGCGCGGCGGGAATTACGGTGTGCGACACGCCCGCCGACATCGGCGACAAGGTGAAGAGCCGGCTGGCGTAGGGGGATTAGAGGGACTAAGGGGAGTAATGGCTATCGAACAAACGTTTGCAATCATCAAGCCCGATGCCGTCGCTTCAGGGCACACGGGACAGATCATTCAGCGGATCGAAGAGGAAGGGTTCCGCATTCGCGGATTGAAGCTGCTGCGTCTCTCGCGCCAGCAGGCCGAGGGGTTCTACGAAGTGCATCGCGAGAGGCCGTTTTACGGGGCTCTGGTGACGTTCATGTGCGAGGGGCCGGTGGCCGTGATGGCGCTCCAGCGCGAGAACGCCATCGCGCACTGGCGCGCCACCATGGGCGCCACCAATCCCGAAAAAGCCGCAGAGGGCACGCTGCGCAAGCGCTACGCGAAGAGCATCGAGCGCAACGCGGTGCACGGATCGGACGCGCCGGAAACCGCCGCGGTGGAAATCGCGTTCTTCTTCAGCACGGCCGAACTGCTGTAGATGCGTATTGGAATTGACGCCACGCCGCTGTTGTTGCGCAGCGCCGGTGTCAAGACGTGGATCTGGCACTGGGTGGAGAACCTGCGCCGGGCCGCCGCCGGCGCCGACGTCGTCCAATCGTTTCCGTCCATCGAAAAGAACGTCCGCCTGGTTCACGAAGGCTCCGTGCTTGGACCGCTCGGGACGTGGCCGCGCCTCGCGCTGCTGTACGCCCTGAACGCCCCGGGCAATGTTCTGCTGGACGGCCTGGCCGGCCGGTTCGACGTCGTTCATCTCACCAACCAGATCCGCCGGCGGCCCCGTGGGACGCGCGTCACCGCCACCATCCACGACATGACCTGCTGGCTGATGCCCGAGCTGCACACGGAGGCGAACGTCCGCGCCGACCGCCAGTTCGCCGAACGGGTGATGAAGCACGCGGACCGTCTCATCGCCG
>CAYVPZ010000833.1:0-2156 GCA_964453955.1 uncultured Solibacteraceae bacterium
CACGCTGTGAGCGGGCTGTTTTTCCACCCCGTTCACCAGCAGCCTATCATCCTGCGAAAACCACGTCAATTGGCGGCCCTTCGTGGTCCCCTTCAGGGTGTCCACCAGTTGGGGCTTGCCCTCGCTGAGCACCACGCGGCCGTCGCTGGTGTAGTACTCGGAGTGGTCGGAAGTGCCCGTGCGCGTGCGGCCAGGCTGCGTGGAAACAATCTCGACGTTTCCGTCGGCGATGGCGTGATCGAGCGAGGAATCATCGTCGCCCTGGCCGTCCACCGGTTTCGCGGCGTTATTGGCCACCGGCGCGAGCTTCGGGTCTTTGCTCGGCTGGTTGTCCTGGCGCGGTTTCAGGAAGGCGCGAATCTCGCGCCCTTTGACGTGCAGGTCGGGGCGTTCCAGCGTCGCGCCGCCGGTGTAGTGGGCCTGGCGGTCGTCGTCCGAGTAGGCCATCTCCGGCGCCCGCACAATCGTGTACACGGCCGCTTTGTCGTGGCTTGCGGGTGGGGCCGCATCGTTCTTCTTGTCCAGAAGCTGGCTGACCACGTGCCCGTGGGCGGTGAGCAGACCCTCGTCGCGGTCGATGTCGACCAGATCCGCCTGAATGCGGTTGGCGCCCTGCCAGAGCACCGCATCGCCCTCGTACCGAATCTTCGTGTTATTCTCGCTGGTGCGCATTTTCCGGGCCCGCCCGTGCAACGGCTCGTCGTTCGACAACATGGAGTTGCCGGAGTTTGCGTCGGGCAGCCGCGTGGAGTTCACATTGCCTTCGGCGGTGAAATCGCCGAGAGCCTCATCCAGCACCACGGTGTTCCCAGTGGTGGTTCCGCTGGAATCCCAAACGCGGGCGGCCCCGGTCAGCGTGATGACGTTCTTTTTCTGATCGAGAATGGCGCGCTCGGCGTGGGCCTTGCGGTCGCCCTCCTGGTAGCGAAAATCGTTCCACTGTTCCAGCCGCGCCAGTTGCGCCGTGGCCGGGTCGAAATCGGCTCGCAACTCGTGACTCCAGGTGAGCGCCGGCGGGGGAGGCTGCTTCGCTCCCGGCTGCATGGGCTTGTCGGTATGGGTGGTCACGTCGGTTCCCACCATGTTCTGAATCTGGTTCGACGCGCCATAGTGGATGGACATCCAACTGGTGGTCATCACCCGATGTGGCTGGCCGGGGTGCACCGGAATGAACTCAATGGTGCTGGGCGTGGCGGAATCCACGGCCTCGATCTCCTGCCCGTTGGCGCGCATGTGCGCCGTCAGAATATCGCTGCGCAGGATGCGGCGTTCCGGCGTCTCTCCCCCCGGGGGCGCCGCCGGTATCGATTCCACCACGGCGTGTCCCATCGCCGTGGCCGTCTGCAGAATGCTGTTCTTTTCCGTGGTGGCCATCACCAGGTCCACGCGATCCGAGTCCACATGGGTTACGCCCGACGGCGCGGTGGAGGTCAGGTGCGCATTGCGGTCGCCCACAATGTGGTTCATCTGGCCGTTGTCGTCGAAGTTCATGGCGAGCTGGTCCGCCGAGAACTCGAGTCGGCGGTCGGGCTGATCGTCGATGCCCTTTGCGCCCAGCGCTTCCACCAGTTGAATGCGCTGGTCTGCCAGCGTCACCACGGCGTTCCCGCCATTCATGGTGAGGGTGTCGCGCGTGAGCTTCGACCAGGGCGTCAGGTACACCTTCGATTCGAGCTCCTTGTAGACGGCGTTGCCCGCCTCGATCTTCATGGGAACCGTGCCCGGCGCTTTGCCGCGCCAGAGGAGATCCACCTGGCTCGCGAGCACCAGCTCATGCGTCTGCGGATCGTAGGACGCACCCATACACGTGCCTTCCCCCATGGAAAAGTGGAAGGACGCCGCGCGATCGGTAGTCGCCTTGCCCGTCTTGCTCTCGAAGTGAACGCCGGAGGACTGGATGACCATGGATTTTTCGTCCGGCAGCTGCCCCACGGGAACGTCCAGGGCGATGGACACGGCTCCGTCCGAGTAGAGCACGCCGGCGTGGGTATCGAACTCGGCCTTCTCTGAGTTGACCTTGTCGAAGGTGGAGCCATCGGGCTTGAAAAGGTCCAGCTCCATGCCGGTCAGCTCGAATTTGTCGGGATCCTGGATCATCCGCTGGTCCTCCGCCCGCACCACGACGCGCGTGCCATTGGCGTCGCTATGCCGGTACA
>CAYVPZ010000834.1:0-2155 GCA_964453955.1 uncultured Solibacteraceae bacterium
GGCGGCGGCAACCGCGACTTCGGGCCAGTCGAGTACCACCGTCGCGGCGGCGCCCGCCACCGGGATCACTTCCAACCAGACGGCCTCTCCCGTCACCTCGCCGCTGGGCTCTTCCACGCCGGCGCAATCGGGGACCCAAACCTCCAGCTCATCGGCCTCCCCGCAGGCCCCGCTCAGCGCGTTCACGCGCGTCCGGCAGATCAACGTGCCGCTGGAGGTGAGCCATCAGGGCCAGTTCCCGTCGGTAACCCTGTCTTTTAACCTTGCCCCCGGCGCGTCGCTGGGCGGGGCCGTGGACGCCATCCGCAAGGCGACCACCGATCTGGGCATTCCCGCCAGCATGCAGACCAGCTTTCAGGGGACGGCCGCTGCATTCGAAGCGTCTCTGGCCAACGAGCCCATCCTGATTCTGGCGGCCATCGTCACCGTGTACATCGTTCTCGGCGTTCTGTACGAGAGCTATATCCACCCCATCACCATTCTTTCCACGCTCCCGTCGGCCGGCGTGGGCGCGATTCTGGCGCTGATGCTCTTCAAGGAGGACCTGGGGGTGATCGCCCTCATCGGCATTATCCTGCTCATCGGCATCGTCAAAAAGAACGCCATCATGATGATCGATTTCGCGCTGGAGGCCGAGCGCGTGGAGGGGAAGACGCCGGTGGAGGCCATCTACCAGGCGTGTCTCCTGCGCTTCCGTCCCATCATGATGACCACCATGGCGGCGCTTCTGGGCGCCGTTCCGCTGGCTCTGGGCACCGGCACCGGCTCGGAACTGCGCCGTCCGCTGGGCATCACCATCATCGGCGGCCTGATCTTCAGCCAGGTGCTGACCTTGTTCACCACGCCGGTGATTTATCTGGCGTTTGACCGCCTGGGGAGCTGGGTGGCGCACCGCCGGGGCAGCGTACCGAACCAGTCGCTCGAGCCGATGGAGGAGTCATGAGCATTTCGGCTCCCTTCATTCGCCGGCCGGTGGGCACCACGCTGATGACCGCGGCCATCGCGCTGGCCGGCGCCATCGCTTTCCGGCTGCTTCCGGTGTCCCCGCTGCCGCAGGTGGATTTCCCCACCATTCAGGTGTCCGCCGGCCTCCCCGGCGCCAGCCCGGAGACCATGGCCTCATCGGTGGCGACGCCGCTGGAACGCCAGTTCGGGCGCATCGCCGCCGTCACCGAGATGACCTCCACCAGCTATCTCGGCTCCACCAATATCACCCTGCAGTTCGACCTGAACCGCGACATCAACGCGGCGGCGCGCGACGTGCAGGCGGCCATCAACGCGGCGCGCGGATACCTGCCCGCCAACCTGCCCAGCAATCCCACCTACCGCAAGGTAAATCCCGCCGACGCGCCCATCCTGATTCTCACGCTCACCTCCACCATCATCGACAAGCCGCGCATGTACGATATCGCGTCTTCTATACTGGCGCAGAAGCTGGCGCAGGTGCAGGGCGTGGGACAGGTGTTTGTCGGGGGCAGTTCGCTGCCAGCCGTGCGGGTTGAGCTGAACCCGGCGGTGGTGAACAAGTACGGCATCAGCATGAATAATCTCTCCACGGTCCTCTCGGCCGCCAACGCGAACCGGCCCAAGGGAGAACTGGCTGACGATACCCGCGCCTGGTCGCTGAGCACCACCGACCAGCTGCTCAAGGCCGACAAATACATCCCGCTGGTGGTGGCGTATCGCAACGGCGCGCCGGTGCGCCTCTCGGATCTCGGCGACGTGGTGGACTCGGTGGAGGATCTGCGCAACGATGGCATCGCCAACGGCAAACCGGCCATCCTGCTGGTGATTTTCCGCCAGCCCGGAGCCAACATCATCGAGACCGTGGACCGCGTGCTCGCGCTCATGCCCCAGCTTCAGGCCGACGTTCCTCCGGCCATTCATATGGGCGTCGGTATGGACCGCACCACCACCATCCGGGCCGCCATCAAGGACGTCGAAAAGGCTCTGCTGATCTCCATCGCTCTGGTGATCATGGTGGTGTTCATCTTCCTGCGCAATCTGCGGGCCACGTTCATTCCGGGCATCGTGGTGCCGGTGTCGCTGATCGGCACCTTCGGCGCCATGTATCTACTCAACTACAGCCTGGACAACCTTTCGCTGATGGCGCTGACCATCTCCACCGGGTTTGTGGTGGACGACGCGATCGTGG
>CAYVPZ010000835.1:0-2150 GCA_964453955.1 uncultured Solibacteraceae bacterium
ATCGCCATGGGACTGGTGATGGAAGGCGAGAAGTACGCCATCCTCACCGACATTGCCGGCGCCGAGGACCATTACGGCGACATGGACTTCAAGGTCGCCGGTTCGCGCGATGGCATCACCGGCCTGCAGATGGATATCAAGGTGCCGCGCGTTTCAACGAAGGTGCTCACCGAGGCGCTGGAACAGGCCCGCAAGGCGCGGCTGGAGATCCTCGACAAGATCGTGGCGGTGATCGACAAGCCGCGCGCGGAAATGTCGCCCTATGCGCCGCGCATCTACACGGTCATGATTCCGGTGGACAAGATTCGCGAGCTGATCGGCCCCGGCGGCAAGATGATCCGCAGCATCGTGGACGAAACCGGCGCCAAGATCGACGTGTCGGACGACGGCACGGTGAATATTTTCGCTTCCGACGGCGAATCCGCCCGCAAGGCCATTCAGCGCGTCACTGACATTGGCGCGGTGGCCGAGGTGGGCAAGACCTATCTCGGCAAGGTGGTTCGGCTGGCCGAGTTCGGCGCTTTCGTGGAAATCTTCCCCGGAACCGACGGTCTGTTGCACATCAGCGAAATCTCGGAGAACCGCATCAAGCAGGTCCGCGACGAGCTGAAGGAAGGCGACCAGATCCTGGTGAAGGTTCTGGCCACCGAAGGCAACAAAATCAAGCTGAGCCGCAAAGCCGTGTTGCGCGAGCAGCGCGAGAAGCTGAAGACGGTCAAAGCGTAATAGTCTGAAAACCGCTCTCTGACGTATTCGCGAATACGTATCTGAGCCGCCACGTCGGAGAGCGGTCACAATCGACGACAATAGAAGTTTATGCCAGCTCAGAAACGGCGGGCCGATGGCCTGGCCTGCCTTGCTATTGTTCTCCTTCTACTAACCGTTCTCCTCCAGGGCTGCAGCGCCTCCGCCGAGAGGACCGGACCCGCCGGCGCGCCGCCGCCGCTGGTCACCGTGATGGAAGTCCAGCCGCGCGACATCCCCATCTTTTCCGATTTCGCCGCGCAAACCTACGCGCGCAACATGGTGGACGTGCGCAGCCGCGTGGAAGGCTATGTCGACCGCTGGCTCTTCCAGCCGGGCGCCGAGGTCGCCGCCGGTCAGGTCCTGTACGTGCTGGATCTGCGGCCGTTTGAAGCTGCGGTGGAGCAGGCGCGCGGCAACCTGCAACAGAGCGAGGCCGATCTCGATTTCGCGCAAAAACAGGTCTCGCTGCTGCAGGCGCAGGCCAGCCTGGCTTCCGCCGAGGCGAACCTGATAAAGGCGCAGCAGGACGATGAACGGCTGAAGCCGCTGGTAGCGGCCGATGCCGCCTCGCAACAGGACCTCGACGCCGCCGTGGCCGCATTGCGCGCCGCCGAAGAGACCGTCAAGGCGAACAAGGCCAACGTCGAGCAGACCGCGCTCTCCACCAGAACCCAGATCGCTTCCACCCAGGGCAAGGTGGAATCGTACAAAGGCGCGCTCGGCGCCGCCGCGCTGAATCTCGAATACGGCACCATTCGCGCGCCCATCGACGGGCGCATCGGCGATTCGCTGGTGCCGGTTGGAGGGCTGGTGAATCCCACGGCCGCGCAGCCGCTCACCACCATCGTTCCGCTCGATCCCATCTGGGTCCGCTTCAAGGTCACCGAATCGGAATACCTCGGCTGGGCAAAACGCGGGCTGAAATCGCCGGCCGGAGAACTCACGCTGATCCTCGCCGACGGCTCCGAGTTTCCTTCGAAGGGCCGCGTTGCCGACACGCTCAACCAGGTGGACCCGAAGACCGGCACGCTGGAGCTGCAGGCCAGCTTCCCCAATCCCCGCCACACGCTGCTGCCCGGCCAGTTCGGCCGCATTCGCGTGCAGGTGGACCAACGCAGGAACGCCATCGTGATCCCGCAGAAGGCGGTGCAGCAGATCCAGAGCATGCAGACGGTGTACACGGTGGGCGCGGACAATAAAGCGCTGGCGCGCGCCATCGTCACCGGCAATCGCACCGGCGAAATGTGGATCGTCGAGCAGGGCCTCCAGCCCGGCGAACGCATCATCGTGGAAGGGCAGTTGAAGGTGCGGCCCGGCGCCGCCGTCAACCCGCAACCGTATCGCGAAACGAAGCCGGGGAGCTGACCGATGGCGCGATTCTTTATCGATCACCCCGTCTTCGC
>CAYVPZ010000836.1:0-2130 GCA_964453955.1 uncultured Solibacteraceae bacterium
GCTGGCCATGGCCTTCACCACGTTGCCGAGGAAGGAGGGGTGCAGGTCGCCGAAGAAGCTCATGGCGCGGCCATCGGGACGCAGGTTCATGAGCACCTGCACCTTTGCAGGCTTCACCAGGCGTTCCGGCCGCACCGGGTTGCCGTCCTCGTCCACGGCACGGAAATGCTTGCCGTCCACCACGACGTTCTGCGGGTCCTCGCGTGCCAGCACGGTGTTTGGCTGCGTACCGGCGGCCACGATAATGCTGCGCGCGGGCAGCGTCACGTGCTCGCCGGTAGGGACCAGCTTGCCGGTGGCCTCGTCGAATCGCGTCTTGCCGACGGTCAGCCCCTTCGCCGCGCCGTATTCGTCCACTTCCACGGCCTCCGGCGTCAGGCACTCGGCGAACTTCACGCCCTCTTCCATGGCTTTGGCCACTTCCTCATGGTTGAGCGTGTAGCTGGGCGCGTCGATCAGGCGGCGGCGATAGGCCACCGTGGAACCGCCCCACGAGTTCAGCAAATCGATCAGGTTGGGGTGACGATTCTCCCGCGCGGCCGCTTCCCGCTCGGCGCGGATGGCCCGCCCGTGCGCCAGGAACTCCTCGCCGATCTCCGTCTCTTCTTTGTTCCAGCGGGCGCGCACCGTGGCTTCGCCGCGTTCGGTCGCCAGCGTTTCGTAGCGATTCAGGAACTTCTCCACCTGCACCACGTAATACGCGAGCGATTCGGTGGCCGTGTCGATGGCCGTCAGTCCGCCGCCAATCACCACGATGGGCATGCGGATCTGCAGGTTGGCGATGGACGCCTCCTTGGCCGCGCCGGTGAGTTGCAGCGCCATCAGGAAATCGGAGGCCTGCCGCACCCCGCGCGCCAGGTTGTTCTTCATCGGGATCACCGTGGGCTTGCCGGCGCCCGCGCACAGCGCGATGTGATCGAAGCCGAGCGCGAAGGCGCTGTCCACGGTCAGCGTTCCGCCGAAGCGCACGCCGCCGAACATGCGCAGTTGCAGGCGCCGCTCCAGCATGAGCCGGATCACCTTGAGAAAGTTCTTGTCCCAGCGGACGGTAATGCCATATTCCGCCACGCCCCCAAAACCGGCCATTACGCGGCTGTTCAGCGATTCGTAAATCTCGTTCACGTCGCGGATGGGCCGGAAGGGCACGCGCTCGCCGGTTGGCGTCACGCCGCCCAGATCCGCCGGCAGCGGCTCCAGCTTCAGGCCGTCAACGGCCACCACGGCATGGCCATCGTTCATCAGATGGTGCGCCAGCGTGTACCCGGCCGGTCCCAGCCCCACCACCAGCACTTTGTATCCGGACTCCGCTTTCGGCAGCGGCCGCTCGAAGTTCAGCGGGTTCCAGCGCGACAGCAGACTGCAGATCTCGAAGCCCCACGGCAGCGATAGGACGTCCTTGAGCGTGCGCGTTTCCACCTGCGGAATGTCCACGGGATCCTGCTTCTGGAACACGCAGGCCTTCATGCAGTCGTTGCAGATGCGGTGGCCGGTGCCCGCGGCGAGCGGATTGTCGATGGCCACAATGGCCAGCGCGCCGATGGTGTTGCCCTGCAGCTTCACCGTGTTCATCTCGGATATCTTTTCATCCAGCGGGCAGCCCGCCAGGGTCACTCCGAAAACAGTCTTCTTGAACTCGCCGGTCTTCTCTTTCAGTCCGGTGCGGCAGGAATCCTTGGCCTGGTTGTGGCAGTGGATGCAGTAGTTGGCGTGATCCAGCGCGCCCAGCAAATCCATGCCGTTGTCGGTGAGGTGGAAGGCTTCGCGGTAGCGGGCGTGCTCGGGACCCAGCATCATCTTGGTCACGCCGTCCTCGACGATGGTTTCTACCGGCACCAGACGATACGGGTCGATCTTCGAAGGGGCCTTGAAGAGGGTGGTGCCGCGATGCTTCTCTTTGCCCTCGGGCGCCAGCGTGGCCCAGGCGGCGTACTGCGCGCATTTGCCGAGGCCGGTCGCATGCTCCTTTTCGGCCTGCATCCAGAAGTAGACGTTCTGCGCGAAGCTGTCGTCGGTGACCGGCTCGGCAAACAGCGCTTCCAGCTCGGCCGCCAGTTCGGCGCCATTCAACAGGCAGCACTTCTCCACGGTCATTCCCGTGAGCGCCTTCTTGTGGATGAACTTGCGCTTCAC
>CAYVPZ010000837.1:0-2130 GCA_964453955.1 uncultured Solibacteraceae bacterium
CTCGTGGCTGCACCAGAACGGCTACCTCGCGCTGGCCGGCGCGGAAATCGATTGGTCCCGCACCCGCGCATACTGCCTCGGCCTCAGCGGCCTCTACATCAACACCCGGGGACGCGAGGCCAGCGGAATCGTGGCCCCCGGCGCCGAAGCCGAGGCCCTGAAGAGCGAGCTGATCGCGAAGCTCTCCGGCCTGCCGGACGAAGAGCGCGGCGCAATCGCCATCCGCCACGTGTACGCGACAAACAAGCTGTATCAGGGGCCGTATCTGGACGCCGCGCCCGACCTCATCGTCGGCTGCAACGAGGGCTACCGTACGTCCTGGGACGCGGCGCTGGGCCGGGTGACCGCGCGCGTCATCGAAGACAACCCGAAGGCGTGGAGCGGCGACCATTGTGTCGACCCGGTGCTGGTGCCCGGCGTTCTCTTCTGCAACCGCCCGATCGATGCCCCGGATCCCGGCATCGAAGACATGGCGCCCACCGCCCTGTGGCTGTTCGGCGTGACGCCGCCCGCGTGGATGGAAGGCGCCCCGGTATTCCGCGCAACATGAAACCGGCCGCAACCACCCTGCTGCTGCTCCTCCTCGCCGCCTGCGGCCATCCGGCCTCGCACGCGCGCGGCAAGCGGGTGATCGTGCTCGGCGTCGACGGCATGGACCCGAACTTCCTCGAACGCCACTGGAGCGCGCTGCCCAACCTCGCCCGCCTGCGCGACACCGGCGGCCTCACGCGCCTGGGCACCACCACGCCGCCGCAGAGCCCGGTGGCGTGGGCCACGTTCATCACCGGCCTGGACCCGGCCCAACACGGCCTCTTCGATTTCGTGCACCGCGATCCCGCCACCCTGCAGCCGTTTTCCTCCATGGGCGAAACCGTCGAACCCGCGCACCAGCTCTCCCTCGGGCCCTGGCTGCTGCCGCTTTCGGGAGCGCGGGTACGAACGTTCCGCATGGGCCAGCCGTTCTGGCGGATTCTGGAGGATCACGGCATTCCCGTCACCGTGGTGCGCATGCCCACCAACTACCCGCCGGACAATGCCGGGCACGCACTGGCCGGCATGGGCACGCCCGATCTGGAAGGGACCTTCGGCACCTTCACGTACTACACGGACGACCCATCGGAGCCCGCCGGCGACGTCTCCGGCGGACGCATCGTCCAGGTCGAGCGCGTGAACAACCGCGTCCTGCTTCCGGTGACCGGCCCGCTAAACACACTGCGCCGCGACCGCCGCTCCGCCGGCCTCGAATTGACCGCCGACATCGATCCCGTCGCCCCCGTCGCGCGGTTCCGGATTGCCGGGCAGCAGTTCATCCTACGCCAGGGTGAGTGGTCGCCGTGGATTCGCGTGCGCTTCCCGCTGATCCCGCATCTCGCCAGCGTCGCGGCCATGTTCCGTCTCTACGCGCGCGAGCTGCAGCCCGGGCTGCGCGTGTACCGGTCGCCGTTGAATGCCGACCCCGCGGACCCCGCGCTGCCCCTCTCCGCGCCCTCCGGATGGGCCCGCGAACTGGCCCGCCGCGTGGGCCCGTTCTACACGCAGGGAATTGAAGAGGACACCTCGGCGTTGCGCCAGGGCGCGCTGACGCTGCCCCAATATCTGGAGCAGAGCGAGCTGGTTTCCGCCGGGCGCCACGCCATTCTGCGCGACTCGCTTGACCATTTTCAGGACGGCTTCCTGTTTTTCTACTTTTCCGAAGTGGACCAGAACTCGCACGTGCTGTGGGGCCGTCACGAAGCGGAGTTGCTCCGCACCTATCAATCGGTGGACCGCGCCATTGGCGAGGTGCTCAACCGCGCCGCGGGCGCCACCGTCATCGTGATGTCCGACCACGGTTTTGCCGCGTTCGATTACGCAGTCAATCTGAACACCTGGCTCGAGCGCGAGGGCTTCGCATCGCGCGCGTACGCGATGGGCCTGAACGCGCTCTACGTGCGTCCCGGCGCGGATCGCGACGCCACTGTCGCCGACCTCATTCGAAAGCTCCTCGCATTTCGCGATCCGGCCACCGGCCGGCAGGTGGTCGCCGATGTCACCCCCATCGGCAAATCCGCGAGCCCTTACGCGCCGGACCTCATGGTGGGCTACGCTCCGCCGTACCGCGCATCATGGGAAACCGCCTTGGGCGCCGCG
>CAYVPZ010000838.1:0-2128 GCA_964453955.1 uncultured Solibacteraceae bacterium
ATCCCGGACGCGGTGTTTCGAACCTGCGTGACATCCCCGCCCTACTGGTCTCTTCGGGACTATCACATCGCGGGCCAGATTGGGATCGAGCAGTCAGTGACCGATTACGTCGATCACCTCGTAGGAGTCTTTGCAGAGGTTCACCGCGTCCTGAAGGACGATGGAACGCTGTGGGTGAATATCGGCGATTCCTACACGTCAGGCGGGCGCACGTGGCGGGCGACTGACCGGAAGAACCCGGTCCGCGCAATGGAAGTGCGGCCGCCCACGCCAAACGGGCTCAAGCCGAAAGACCTGATTGGCGTTCCGTGGTTGCTGGCTTTTGCGCTCCAGAGGCAGGGTTGGTATTTGCGCGCCGATATCATCTGGAACAAGCCGAACTGCCAGCCCGAGAGCGTGAGGGACCGGCCGACTCGTTCGCACGAGTACGTATTCCTGTTCAGCAAAAGCGAGCACTACTTCTACGACCACAAGGCCCTTCGCGGGCCCAATGGCCGGAACCTTCGGACCGTCTGGGACATCAAGACCCGGCCTTACCCGGACGCGCACTTTGCCACCTTTCCCGCTGCGCTGGTCGAGCCCTGCTTGGCAGTCAGCTCATGTCCGGGGGACCTCGTTTTGGACCCCTTCATCGGCTCCGGGACCACCGGACTGGTGGCTCTGAAGACTGATCGCCGCTTTGTCGGGATCGAGCTCAATCCGGCGTATCTCCGCATCGCGGAACACAGGCTCAACGGCGAGATCATCCAGCAATCGATCCATGCCTGAGCCGCCAAGCCCTTCCCGGCAGATTACGTTCCATCAATTGCTTGTGGCCGCCCGGCGGACGTGCCTTTCCGACGCCCTTAGCGATGCTCTGAAGAGCGTCGACCCGGGAGTCCTGAAACGGCAACTCACCGAGTTCGTGCCCGCCGATGTCCAGCAGATACTGGCCTCCGCCGGAGTGCGGGACGAACACGTCTTCGCGGTGCCGGTAGTTATCGAGGCCAAACCCACGCTGGTGGGGTACTATCGCCTTCTGCTGGGTGTTTCCCAGAAGCGCTTCTATGTCTCAGGAAGTGGCTTTGGGGCCTACAAGAGCCTCGAGTTGCGGGGCTTCATCAACCAGCGCCGACCACCGGACCTGGCCGCATTTTGCAGGGCGATGAACGAAAGTCTGGCGGAACTGGTCCGGCAGCTTTCACCTCCCGTGACCACCCGCGATGTATCCGAGCTTGCGATACTCACGCTCGGTGCGCAGTTTCAAGGTGGCAAGAACAACACCATAGGCCAGCGCGCAACGACGGACGTGTTTCTTGCGATCACGGAGATCGTCCGGGGGCACATCACAGTGCAGGAAGCTCGCCGGCTGACGCTGCTCAACTCATCTGGCCGTACTGTGATTATCGCTCTGGCGAGCGATCCCGACATCCGCATTCAGGAGGATTCTGGAGGCGCGCTCAGGAACAAATCGCCATCGAAATCAAAGGCGGCACCGACAGGAGCAACGCTCACAACCGCGCGGGTGAGGCTGAGAAATCCCACCAGAAGGCAAAGAAACAAGGGTTCCCCTATTACTGGACGATCATTTCCAAGGCGGGGCTGAACGTGGATCAGCTTCGGGCGGAATCGCCGACCACGACCTCGTGGTTTGACATCGCCCAGGTGCTCGCGCGCCAGGGAGACGACTGGATCGAGTTTCGCAGCCGCTTCGTCGATGTAATCGGCATCCCTCTGTGAGCGCTGCCGGCGATCAGGTCCTTATGCCCTCGTAGCGCCCGGAGCACATTGAAGCGCTACACTGGTCGCTTGGCCCTCATTCGGATCGAGTCATACCATGAAAATCCACGAATATCAGGCTAAGGCGATTCTTGCCCGCTACGGCGTACCCGTGCCGCGCGGCGAAGTGGCCTACACCATCGAAGAAGCGGAAGCCGCGGCCCGCAAGCTGGGCGGCAGCGTCGTCGTCAAGGCGCAGATCCACGCCGGAGGCCGTGGCAAGGGCGGCGGCGTCAAGGTGGCGAAGGACGCAGCCGAGGCGGCCGAGATCGCCAAACGCATGCTCGGCATGAAGCTGGTGACGCACCAGACCGGACCGGAAGGCCGCATCGTGCAGCGGCTGCTGGTGGAAGAGACGCTGCCCATCGAG
>CAYVPZ010000839.1:0-2127 GCA_964453955.1 uncultured Solibacteraceae bacterium
GTGTCGGAGATGCGCCGGGAACTCGATCAGCTTCGCGGCGAGGCGTCGCGGCTGAAGGCGCGCAAGGATTCGCTCGAAGAGATCATCACGCACCGCTCCTACACCACCGAGAGCGTGAAGCGGCTGTTTACCGCAGTGGACCGCGGCCAGGCGTCGGACCTGAAACCGCTCGGCGTGCTGGCCGATTTCGTCGAGGTGGAAGCCGGCTACGAGAAGGCCACTGAAGAGTTCCTGCACGAGGAACTGGAATACGTGGTGGTGAACGACTGGGCGGATGCCAGCCGGGGCGTGGAGGTGATGCGCGCCGGACAGGACGGCCGGGCCACGTTTCTGATCCATCCCGCGGAATGGCCGGCCTCGCGCGAGCGGCAGCACGAGTTGGCTGCGGAGGCGGGCATCACTGGCCGGCTGGGCGATCGCCTGCGGCTCACCAACGGCCTGACCCATGCGCCTGCCGACCTCATTCCTCGCCTGGCCAATTGCTGGCTGGCCGAGGACCGCGAAACCGCGCAGCGCCTGGCGCCCGCGTGGCCCGATGCGTATTTCCTGTTGCCCGACGGCGTCAGCTATCACGGCTATGCGGTGACCGGCGGGAAGAAGACCGGCGCCGGTCCGCTGGCGCTCAAACGCGAACTGCGGGAACTGGCCGGCCTGGTGCAGCAGAAGCAGACCGCCGTGGCCGCGACGCAGGCGGGCATCGAGGCGCTGGACAAGGAGGTGACGGCGCTCGTGGAGCATGTTGAACGGCTCCGCTCCGCGCAGCAGCAGCAGGAAAAAGAGGCGCTGGCGCTGGACCACGAATTCCGTAAGATGGGCGAGGAGCTGTCGCGGGCGCAGTCGAAGGTGTCGGTTTCGCGCATGGAGCTGCAGCGGCTGGAGAAGGATCGCCAGCGCTCCATCGAGCAACGCGACGGCAACACCGCATTGCTGGCGGAAAAGGAGCGGGCGCGGGGCGAGCAGGAACGGGCGCTCGAAGACTCGCGCACGGAGCTGGAAGCGTTGCAGGCGCAGATGGCCGCGGTGGCCGAGGAGCACTCCGCGTTGCGCGCCGATCTGGCCGGGTTCGAGGAGCGGCGCAGGGCCGAGCGGGCGGCGCAATCGCGGCTGGAGCAGCAGGTTCGCGAGCTGGCCGCGCGGCGGAACGAAATCGCGTCGGAGATGGAGCGTCTGGGTCTGGAGCGGGCCAGATTGCTTTCCGACAACATCGAGCTGGACGCGCGCTCGGCGCGGCTCACCGATGAAATCGCCGGGCTCGAAAAGCAGGTGGAGACGCTGGCTGCGGGCGAGGCTGAGCTGCGTGCGCGGCTCACCGCCCTCGACGAGGAGCTGAAGCATCTGCGCGCCGAGGTGCAGGCGGGGAACGAGAAGAAGTCGCAAATAGAGGTGGAGCTGGTCCGCAGGCAGGCCGAGCTGAAGTACATGGACGAAACCAGCCGCAAGGAACTGGGCGTGGCCGTGGCCGAACTGGCCGCGGGCGAAGAAACCGTGATCGAGGACGACGCGCTGACCGAAGCCGAGCAGAAGGCGGCCGATCTGCGCGCGCGCATCGAGGCGCTGGGCCCGGTGAATCCGGAGGCGCTGGAGCAGTATCAGGAAGCGCAACAGCGCTACGAGTTCCTCAACGTGCAACGGCAGGACTTGCTCGATTCCATCCGCGACACGGAGAAGGCGCTGCACGAAATCGACGTGGAGTCGCGCAAGCGATTTACCGAGGCATTCGCGGCAATTAACGATCATTTCCGCGAAATGTTCGTGACATTGTTCGGCGGCGGCGTGGGCGAGATGCGGCTCACCGACGAGGAGAACGTGGCGGAATCGGGCATCGACATTGTCGCGTCGCCTCCGGGCAAGAAGCTGCAGAATGTGCTGCTGCTGTCGGGCGGCGAGAAATCGCTGACGGCCATGGCGCTGCTGATGGCCATCTTCCGCTACCAGCCGAGCCCGTTCTGCATTCTGGACGAGGTGGACGCGCCGCTGGACGAGAACAACATCGGGCGGCTCACGCGCCTGCTGCAGGAGATGTCCCTGCAGACGCAGTTCGTGGTGATCACCCACTCCAAGCGGACCATGGAGGCGGCGCAGTCGCTGTTCGGCGTGACCATGCAGGAGCCGGGGATTTCGCGGCTG
>CAYVPZ010000840.1:0-2120 GCA_964453955.1 uncultured Solibacteraceae bacterium
GCCTGGCCGATGACAACGTGTATCCGGTGCAGTCGGAACGGATGGCCGCCAGCAACCCAGCGCGTGTGGTGCTGTGGGAGCCGCCCGGGGCCTGCCACACCTGTGCGCTGGGCGCCGTGCCCGGGGAATTCGAACGCCGCGTGATCGGCTGGTTCCAGAGCCATCCATGACTGACCTCCCCATGACGCTGGCCCTGTCCATACGCGCCCGTCTGGAAGCGCTGGCCGAGCCGGAGATGGCCGCGGGTGTGAGCAACTTCTTTCGCGAGCCGGTGGACCCCATTGGCGTGCGCTCGCGGGACCTGCGGAAGGTAGTGGCCGAAGTGTACCGGGCGGTGAAGAAATGGCCGGCCGCCGACCGCAATCGGCTGTGTATGCTGCTGTGGGAAGGCGGAAAGATGGAGGAAGGCGCGCTGGTTTGCCATCTCTACCGGCGATTCGCGAAGCAGTGCGGGGGGCCGGAATTCGGCATGTTCGAGCACTGGATCGACCGCTACGTGCACAACTGGGCGCACTGCGACGGCGTCTCCTCCTGGCTGCTGGCCGCCCCGATCGCCAACCAGCCGGAGCTGATGAACAAGCTGCCGGCGTGGACCCGCTCGAAGAACCGCTGGAAAAGGCGCGCCGCCGCGGTGGCCCTGCTGCAGGAGGCAAAGCAGGGGCGAAGCACGAAGACCATCTTTGCCATCGCCGGCCTGCTGCGCGACGACGACGACGACATGGTGCAGAAGGGCGTGGGCTGGCTGTTGAAGGAAACCTACCCCTGCCGCCCGCGCGAAGTGGTCAGGCTGCTGACGGGCTGGAGCGGAGCGCCCCGGCTGATGCTGCGCTACGCCTGCGAGAAAATGACCGCGGCCGATCGCGCCAGAGTTCTGGGGCGCTTGTAAAATCTCATCCGGGTCAATCCGAAACCGTGGCCAGCCTCGTAAAGGAGGTGATGCCATTTCAGGCAAAGGAGAAGAACCCCATGAAGCAACTGCTCCGCCGGCCCGGTCTTGCCATCGCCCTGGCAACCCTGGCAGCCTATTCGCCACAAGTATTTGCGTCCAGCCACCGCGAGGCGCCCATCACCGCGCTGGACCAAAAGGCCGACATCACAGACTGGTACGCGTTCATCAGCCCCGAACATCCCGACCGGGTGGTCATGATTCTGAACGTGGACCCGTTTCTGGAGCCTGCCAACGGTCCGAACTACTTTCCCTTCGACCCGGGCATTCTGTACGAGATGAAGATCGACAATACCCAGAGCGGCTATGCGAACGTGAAGTTTCAGTTTCAGTTTCAGACCAGCATCGGCCTGCCCGGCGTGTTCACCGGATTCGTGGGGAACCTGGCCGGGATTCCGCCGATCACCGCGCTGAGTGGACCGGGGTCCGAGGGCCTGAGTTTGAGCCAGACCTATACGGTGACCATGGTGATGCCCAGCGGTCAGACCGTCGACCTGGGCGCCGGCCAGACACTGTACGCCGTGCCCACCGACGTGGGGCCGCGCACCATGCCGAACTACGCCGCGCTTCGCGCGCAGGGCGTGTATAACCTGGGCAGCAACGCGCGCGTATTCGCGGGCACGGTGGCCGATCCGTTCTTCATCGATCTGGGCGCCGCGCTGGACTCGCTGAACTTCCGCATGTCCGCGGGAGGGGGCGTTCTGAGCGCCGCCGTGGACGCCGACGACAACAACAACTACGCGCCCAACACGCTGGGCGGCTACAACGTCAACAGCATCGTCCTCGAGGTGCCCATCACCTGGCTGACCGTCGATGGCCAGATTCACCCGGCCACGGACAAGCAAGCTGTCATCGGGACCTGGGGAACCACCTCGAGGCAGCAGATGAACGTGGTTCCGGGCTACGGCGTAACCGGGACCACCTGGGCGCAGGTACAGCGCCTGGGCAATCCGCTGATCAACGAGGTAATCATCGGCACCGGATCGAAGGATAAATTCAGCACGGACATTCCGGCGCACGATGCGCAGTTCGCCAATTTTGTCCTGAATCCGCTGCTGGCCACCATTTTCTCCACCATCGGAATCCCCGTGCCTCCCGCTCCGCGCACCGATCTGCTGCTGCTGGTGCAATACATGGCGCCGATATGCCCGGGTTGTGGAGTCGGCGATTCGGG
>CAYVPZ010000841.1:0-2118 GCA_964453955.1 uncultured Solibacteraceae bacterium
CGTTTCCGTGGCTGGACGGCAACGACGACATGTTCGACTTCGTGGTGGTGGATTTTCCCGACCCCACCAGTTACGCGCTGGGCAAGCTGTATACGACGGCGTTTTATCGGTTGATGGGGCGGCATTTGCGGCGTGGCGGCCTCGCGGTGGTGCAGAGCACGTCGCCGCTTTTCGCGCGGCAATCCTACTGGTGCATCGCCGAAACGCTGAAAGAGGCGGGGCTGAAGACATGGCCGTATCACGTGTACGTTCCGTCGTTCGGCGAATGGGGTTTCATGCTGGCGGGCCATGAAGACTACGAGCTGCCGCGCACGATCCCGGCGGGCCTGCGTTTTCTCTCTCCGCGGAACGCCGGTGAAATGTTCGTGTTTCCGAACGACATGCTCCCGGTTGCCGCCGAGCCGAACCGGCTGAACAGCCAGGTGCTGGTGCACTACTACGAGCGCGACTGGAAGGACATCGTACATTAGGTACCGGGAGGTTGTGCGGGTATGAGATCGGGCTGTTGGGTTGTAGCGTGGCTCGCGCTGGCCGGTTGTGTTTTCGCGCAGACAAGTCCTACGGCGGGCCATGGCACCCTGCTGCGGGTGAAGGTGCACGGCGGCACGCTCGAAGGGAATCTCGACGGTGACTCCCCGGATCGCGACGTCTCCATTTACCTGCCGCCGAGTTACAGCGCGGAGAAACATCGCCGCTATCCGGTGGTCTATGTTCTGCATGGCTTCACCGACGACGACGAGGCGTGGAACAGTCCCGCTACGCCGCACTTCATCAAGCTTCCCGCCGTCATGGACGCGGCGCTTGCCAAAGGCGACGCTCGCGAAATGATCCTGGTGATGCCAAACGCCTACACGCGTTTTCAGGGCAGCATGTACTCGAGGTCGGTAACCGTCGGCGATTGGGAAGGGTTCATCACCAGCGATCTTGTGTCGTGGGTGGACCGGCACTACCGCACCATCCCGACGGCGGCCAGCCGCGGGCTCGCCGGCCACTCCATGGGCGGTTACGGCACAATGCGCATCGGCATGAAGCACCCGGAGGTCTTTTCGAGCATCTACCTGCTCAGCCCTTGTTGCATGTCGGCAAGCGCGCTCGCGAGGGGCAGCCCGCAGGCGATGGCGAAGCTGGAGGCCATACGCACCGTCGAAGACGTCCAAAAGGGCGACTTTCTGACCAAGGCGGTCTTCGCTTCCGCCGCCGCATGGTCCCCGAACCCGAAGAACCCGCCGTTTTTCCTGGACCTCCCCGTAAAGGACGGCCAGCCGCAGCCGCAGGTGGACGCAAAGTTCGCGGCCAACGCGCCGCTGGCCATGATTGACCAGTACATCCCCGAGCTGAAGCGGTTGCACGCGATCGCCTTCGACGCCGGTTCGCGCGATGAGCCGATCGCCAGCACCGTTCGCCAACTCGATCGGATTCTGACCGCGTACGGCATTCCACATGAGTTCCAGATTTACGAGGGCAATCACATTGACCACATTGCCGAACGTGTGGGAACGAAGATGCTGCCATTCTTTTCGAAAAACCTCGCGTTCCCGCGGGCGCGCCGCTGACGGGCCAAACCCAGGATGAGCAGGGCAACGCGCCGGTCGTTTATTGCCGCGGGCGTATCTGCTGGACTCGCGGGCCTCACGGTGAAGGCGGAACGCCGAATCGGCGGATCCTTTGTCAACGAAGCGTTCGGGCTGGGGCACCGTATCCGCGACGGCGGCACGTTTCCGCGGCCGTTGCGGCAGGTGCGCGTGCCGGTGGCGATTGTGGGCGGGGGAATGGCCGGCCTCAGCGCGGCGTGGTGGCTGGAGCGGAATGGCCTTCGCGACTTCGTTCTGCTGGAAATGGAGCGGCAGGCCGGCGGGAACGCGCGCTGGGGCGAGAACGATATCACCGCGTACCCGTGGGCGGCCCACTACGTGCCCGTTCCCGACGCCGGCGTGGAGCTGGTCCGCGAGTTGTTCCGCGAGCTGGGTGTGCTCGGCGAAGATGGCCGCTGGAACGAGCGCTACCTCTGCTTCGAGCCCCAGGAACGGCTGTTCCTCTACGGCCGGTGGCAGGAGGACCTCGAACCGCACATCGGGCTGACGGCTCGGGATCGGGAGCAGTTCCGCGCGTTCGAACAGC
>CAYVPZ010000842.1:0-2112 GCA_964453955.1 uncultured Solibacteraceae bacterium
GGCCGTTGGCCAGCGGCATGATCATGTGGTTGTAGCATTGCGCCATGGCCGAGCCGTGGCCGCTGAAACGCTCGGCGCTGGCTTTGTCAGCTTCCAAAACCAGCGCATAGGTCTCCGGCGCCCTGGCCTCCATCCACGAAAGCAACGACGGACCGAAGTTAAAGCTGATGCTCTGATAATTGTTGACGATGCGCGCGATGCGCTGCTGTTCGTCGAGGATGCGCGCGGAGGCGTTGGTGGCGTAACATTCGGCGGTGATGCGCTCGTTCCAGTCGTGGTACGGGTAGGCCGAATCCTGCAGCTCGATGGTCTCCAGCCAGGGATTCTCGCGCGGCGGCTGATAACAGTGGCAGTGGATGCATAGATAGCGCATGTCGGGGGTCGGGCCTCCGCGTGGCGCGTAGGCTTTCCCATGCTTAATAATAGAGCGTGAAGCTTTCTTTCCTCTTATTCATGGCGCTTGCCGCGGTTCACGCCCAGGATAGCACCCAGGTGGACCGTTTCTTCGACGAGTATTTCCATTTCAACCCGAGCTCCGCTACCGCCGCCGGGTTCCACCAGTTTGATGCGCAACTGGAGAATCCATCGCCGGCCACGCGAGAGGCGCAAATCCAATTCCTGCACGGCGCCGAACGCGAGTTCGCCGCTGCCCCGCCGTCGGCCGACCGCGAGCTGCTGCTGGCGCACATCCACGGCGACCTGCTGGCGCTGGAACGCGTGCGCATGTGGGAGAAAAACCCGGACAACTACTCCGGCGGCCTCACCAACAGCATCTTCATTCTCATGAGCCGCACCTTCGCGCCGCCGGAGGAGCGGTTGCGCAGCGTGGTAGCGCGCGAGCGGCAGATGCCCAGCGTGCTGGAAACGGCGCGCGCCAACCTGAAGAACCCGCCGCGGATCTACACCGATGTGGCCATCGAACAGATGCCGGGAATCATCGGCTTTTTCGAACACGACGTTCCGGCGGCATTCCACTCGGTGAGCGATGCCAGCCTCATGAGCGATTTTGCGCGCACGAACGCGGCCGTGGTGAAGGCGTTGCGTTCCTACCAGACGTGGCTGAAAACCAGCCTTCTGCCGCGCTCCCACGGCGATTTTCGCCTGGGCGCGGAAGCGTTCCGCCGCAAGCTGGAATACGACGAGATGGTGACTACTCCGCTGGACGAGTTGCTGAAGGCCGGTTATGAGGACATGCGCCACAATCAGCAGTGGTTTCGCGAGGTAGCCGCGAGCGTCGATCCGAAAAAGACGCCGATGGAGATCATGGACGATCTGGCCCGCGAGCATCCCGAGCCGGGCGGGCTGCTGGACGCGTTTCGCAACACCCTGGGCGGGCTGCGCGACTACATTCGGGAGCATCGCATCGTGACCATTCCGTCCGATGTGCCGCCCATTGTGGAAGAGACGCCGCCGTTCATGCGCGCCCTCACCTCCGCGTCCATGGACACCCCCGGCGCCTTCGAACAAGTAGCCAAAGAGGCCTTCTTCAACGTGACGCTACCCGAGGCGGGCTGGCCGCAGGGGACCGTGGAGGAATTCATGCAAGGGTTCAACCGCGGCACCATCGTGAGCACGGCGGTGCACGAAGTCTACCCCGGCCATTATGTGCAGTTCCTGTGGGTGAAGCAGGCGCCTTCCAAGGTGCGCAAGCTGTTCGGCGCGGGTTCCAATGCGGAAGGCTGGGCGCACTATTGCGAGCAGATGATGCTGGATGAGGGCTATGGCAACGGCGACCGCAAACTGCGCCTGGGCCAGCTTCAGGACGCGCTGTTGCGCAACGCGCGCTACATCGTGGGCATCGAGATGCACACCGGGAACATGACGTTCGACCAGGCGGTGGATTTCTTCGTCAAAGAGGGCTACCAGACGCGCGCGAACGCGCTGCGCGAGACCAAGCGGGGGACTTCGGACCCGACCTACCTGGTCTACACGATGGGGAAACTGCAGATCATGAAGCTGCGCGAGGACTACAAGAAGAAGATGGGTCCGGCGTTTCGCCTGCAGGATTTTCACGACGAGTTTCTGAAGCAGGGATTTCCGCCGATCGTGCTGGTTCGCCAGGCGATGCTGGGCGGGTAAGGACTTGGCGGAGGCCGGGAATCTCACTTGAGG
>CAYVPZ010000843.1:0-2104 GCA_964453955.1 uncultured Solibacteraceae bacterium
TCTGCAGCAGAAGGAAGTGGTGGACGGTCTGGACAAGCAGAAGAGCGCGCGGGAAGATGAAACGCAGAAGATCTTCGACGATCAACAACGGCTCCGGGAAAACATGAAGGCGCTGAATGGCAGTCCGGAGGAAAAGGCGCTGTTGCAACGCTACACCCGGCAACTCGACGACGAGGAGAATCGGCTGGACGCGCTGAAGAAGGAGATCGAGAACCTGGGCGAGCAACAGGAGGCGGCCGAGGACGTCCTGAACAAGATGATCGCGGAGTTGTCGTTCGACGTGAAGTTGTAGCGGCGCCACCGAATGCGATGACGCCGCCCTTATCCTATCCCTCGACGTGCAGCGGGTCCCGCTTGTACTTCGACGTGTTCGAAACCGCCTTCACATTCGCGCGGTTGCGCACGCTGGCCACCAGGAAGTCGTGATTCAGGTGCGCGATGGATTCGATTTTGATCTCCTTCGGGCACACCGCCTCGCACTCGCCGATATTGGTGCAGCCGCCGAAGCCCTCGGCGTTGTGCTGCGCCACCATGCTCAGGGCGCGGCGGCCGCGCTCCGGCTGGCCCTGCGGCAGGAGGCCGAGGTGGGTGATTTTGGCGCCGGTGAACAGCATGGCCGATGCGTTCGGGCACGCCGCCACGCACGCGCCGCATCCGATGCAAGCCGCGGCGTCCATGGCCCGGTCGGCAGCCTCCTTGGCGATGGGCAAATCGTTGGCGTCCTGCGGGCTGCCCGTGGGCGCGGTGATGTAGCCGCCGGCGGCGATAATGCGGTCCAGCGCGCCGCGGTCCACCACCAGATCCCGGATCACCGGAAACGCCTTTGCGCGCCACGGTTCCAGCCACAGCTCCTCGCCGTCGTGGAAATTCCGCAGCATGAGCTGGCACACGGTGGTGCCTTTCATGGGGCCGTGGGCCACGCCGCTCACCATGAAGCCGCAGGTGCCGCAGATGCCCTCGCGGCAGTCGCTTTCGAACGACACCGGCTCTTCGCCCTTTTCGGTCAACTGCTCGTTGAGCACGTCGAGCATTTCGAGCGCGGACATGTTGGGATTCAGCCCGTCCAGATCGTAGCGCGCCATGCGGCCCTTGTCCCGCGGGCTCTTCTGCCGCCAGATGTGAAGCGTGAGTCTCATTTGTAGCTCCTCTGGGTGGGATGCACGTAGTCGAATTCCAGCGGCTCCTTGTGCAGCGCCGCCGCGCTGTGCGGACCCTGGTATTCCCAGGCCGCCGCGTACGAGTACTCGGCGTCGTTGCGCTGGGCCTCGCCGTCGGGGGTCTGATATTCGTCGCGGAAATGCCCGCCGCACGATTCGTTGCGCTCCAGCGCGTCGATGCACATCAGCTCGGCCAGCTCGAAGAAATCGGCCACGCGGCCGGCCTTCTCCAGCGCCTGGTTCAGCTCGTCGGCGCCGCCCAGCACCTTCACGTCGTCCCAGTATTCCTCGCGCAATTCGCGAATCTGCCCGATGGCTTTCTCCAGACCCTTCGCGTTGCGGGCCATGCCGCAGTCCTCCCACATGATTTTGCCGAGCTGTTTGTGGAAGGAATCCACCGTGCGCCGGCCGCGGGCGGTCATCAGCCGCTCCACCATCGCGACGGTGTGCTGCTCGGCCTCGGCGAACGCGGCGTTGTCGATGGACGCCTTCTCCGGCTTCGCGCTGGCCAGGTAGTCGCCCACCGTGTACGGCAGAATGAAGTACCCGTCGGAGAGGCCCTGCATCAGCGCGCTCGCGCCCAGGCGGTTGGCGCCGTGGTCGGAGAAATTGGCCTCGCCGATGACGAACAGTCCCGGGATGGTGCTCATCAGGAAGTAATCCACCCAGAGCCCGCCCATGGTGTAGTGCATGGCCGGGAAGATGCGCATGGGAACTTCATACGGATTCTCCGCGGTCAGGTGCTGGTACATGTCGAAGAGGTTGCCGTAGCGGTCCTTCACCACGTCGGAGCCGAGGCGCTGGATGGCTTCGGAGAAATCCAGATAGACGCCCAGCCCGCTCTCGCCCACGCCGCGGCCCTCGTCGCAGACGTACTTGGCGTTGCGGGAGGCCACGTCGCGCGGCACCAGATTGCCGAAGCTGGGGTACTTGCGCTCCAGGTAGTA
>CAYVPZ010000844.1:0-2096 GCA_964453955.1 uncultured Solibacteraceae bacterium
AGATCCTGGAAGAGCCGCGCACGGAATTCGACAAGAAGGCCGACGAGAGCGAAGAGTTCGCCGACATCGAGCTGGCGCAGGACTATGGCGACAAGACCAACGATCCCGTGCGCATGTACCTGCGCGAGATGGGGACGGTCCCGCTGCTCACGCGCGAAGGCGAAATCGAGCTGGCCAAGCGTGTGGAGCGCGGGCAGGGCAGCGTGCGCAAAGCGCTGTCGCGGTCCTCGCTGGTGATCCGCGACCTGCTGCAACTGGGCGAGGACCTGCAGAATAGCGCCGTATCCATCCGCGACGTGCTGGTGCTGCCGGATCTGGGCGGGGCGGAAGAGGACTTCGTCGAGCAGACCGCGGAGTTACTGGCCCAGATTGAGGAAATCGAGAAGCTTTACCGGAAAGCACAGCAGGCGCGGCAGAAAATGCAGGCGGTTTCCCGCAGCCTGAAGCCGAAACAGCATCGCGGCCTGCGCTGGGCGCTGGCCCGGACCATGGTGCAGATTTCGCGCATCATCCGGGGCATTGGGTTCAGCGGGTGGGTGCGACGCAACCTGGCCGCCCGGTTGCGCGCCGCCGTCGACCAGTTGAAGCCGGCCGAACGGGAGATCGCGCGCATCCAGCGCAAGCTGGAGGAGATCGGCCAGGAGAATCACGCCTCGCGCGAGCTGCGCAAGGAACTGCGCACCTGCAGCCAGCGCATCCAGCAGATCGAGGACGACAGCGGCGCCTCGGCCACCGAACTGCGGCGCACGCTGCAGATCGTGGAACGCGGCGAGCTGGAAGCCGAAGCGGCCAAGAAGCAACTGATCGAGGCCAACCTCCGCCTGGTGGTCTCCATCGCCAAACGCTATACCAATCGTGGGCTGCAGTTCCTCGACCTGATTCAGGAAGGCAACATCGGGCTGATGAAGGCGGTGGAGAAGTTCGACTACCGCCGCGGGTACAAATTCTCCACCTACGCCACCTGGTGGGTGCGCCAGGCCATCACCCGGGCCATCGCCGACCAGGCGCGCACCATACGCATCCCGGTGCACATGATCGAGACCATCAACAAGCTGGTGCGAACCCAGCGGCACCTGCAGCAGGAACTCGGCCGCGAGCCCACCACCGAGGAACTGGCGTTGCGCATGGAGCTGCCGGTGGGCCGCGTGCGCAAGGTGCTGCGCATCGCCCAGGAGCCCATCTCGCTGGAAACTCCGGTGGGCGAGGAAGAGGAGTCGCACCTTGGCGATTTCATCGTGGATCGCCGCGTGGTGTCGCCCTCGGAAGCGGTGATCAACCTGAACCTGCGCGAGCAGACGGCGGAAGTGCTGAAGACGCTCAGCCCGCGCGAAGAGAAGATCATCAAGATGCGCTTCGGGCTGCAGGATGGCAGCGAACACACATTGGAGGAAGTGGGCCAGCATTTTGCGGTGACCCGCGAGCGCATCCGGCAAATCGAAGCCAAGGCGCTGCGCAAGCTGCGCCACCCCAGCCGCAGCCACCGCCTGCGCGCGTTCCTCGACACCAGCCTGCACGAGTAGGCGCCGAACGCGCGATCTGCGTTTATCGGCGTTCATCGGCGGCCAGCGCCCTCCGAGCTCTTCAGCGCACCGGTCTCACAATGATCGTGACATCCCGCCTGTCGCCCGGTTGGTCGCACGCGCGTGGCTGCAGATCCGCGGTCAGACACACCCGGACCTCCCGGAGGAATCGCCCGTCGTCTTCCACCGCGAAAGCATCGCCTGGGAAATCGGGATTGGCGGCCGCGAATTGCCGGCGCACGGCGGCCGGACTGGTTTCCACGCGCGTCACCGGCGGCTGAAAGGCAGGAGGAATCTTAACCAGTCGGTATGCGCGCGCGGCCGCGCGGAAGTAGTCCGCCTGGCTCAGGCCCGAGCAGGCGCCATGCGTCTCCCACTCGTGCTCGATCAACCGGTCGCTGGGCATGATGCCGCGCAGGTCGTCGCTCACTAGCGAGGCATCGAACGCGGGCCCCGGACAATGTTGCGGCGCGCGGCCCCGCGCCAGCTCCGGCCACAGCCCATGCAGGACAAATCCGTACGGCCGCGAGCCGGCGCACTCGGTGGAGCTGTCGCTCGCTTCCGCGCAGTGCTGGG
>CAYVPZ010000845.1:0-2092 GCA_964453955.1 uncultured Solibacteraceae bacterium
GGTTGGCGCGCTGGACCACCTCGTCCATGTCGCGGAACTTGATGATGCTCATCACCGGGCCGAAGATCTCCTCCCGCGCGATGGCCATGTCGTCGTTCACATCGGCGAAGACGGTGGGTTGAACGAAATAGCCGCGATCGCCAACGCGGCCGCCGCCGCACATCAGTCGAGCGCCCTCCTTCTTACCGCGTTCGATGTAGCCCATCACTTTGTCGTACTGGTCCCGGTCCACTTGGGGGCCCTGCTCGGTAGCCGGGTCGAAGGGATCGCCGACCTTACGGCGCTTGGCACGGGTGGTACTACGCTCCACGAATTCGTCGTAGGCTTTCTCTTCCACGAACAGGCGCGAGCCGGCGCAGCAGCATTGACCCTGGTTGAAGAACAGGGCGAAGTGCGCGCCCTCGATGGCCTGGTCGAGATCGGCGTCGGCGAAGACGATGTTGGGGCTCTTGCCGCCCAGCTCGAGCGTCACCCGCTTGAGGTTCGTTTTCGCCGCGGCTTCCATGATCAGATGGCCCACTTCGGTGGAGCCGGTGAAGGCCACCTTGTCCACGTCCATGTGATTGGCGATGGCCGCGCCCGCCGTGGGACCGTAACCGGGCAGCAGGTTGACCACGCCCTCGGGGAAGCCGGCTTCGACGATCAGTTCGCCGATGCGCAGCGCGGTGAGCGGCGTCTGCTCGGCCGGCTTCATCACCACGGTGTTGCCGGTGGCCAGCGCCGGACCCAGTTTCCACGCCTGCATCAGCAGCGGGAAGTTCCACGGGATGATTTGTCCCACCACGCCCACCGGCTCCAGCCGCGTGTAGCAGAAATAATCGCCGGCGATGGGAATGGTTTTGCCCTGCACCTTGTCGGCCCAGCCCGCGTAGTAGCGGAAGCAGGCGATGGTGAGGGGAAGATCCGCGGCGCGCGCCACGGCCACGGGTTTGCCGTTGTCCAGCGATTCCAGTTGGGCCAGCTCGTCGGCGTGTTTTTCGATGAGGTCGGCCAGGCGGTTCAGCAGCACGCCTCTCTGGGCGGCGGCCATCCTGCGCCAGGGAGCGCCCTGGTGGAAGGCCGCGCGCGCGGCGCGCACTGCTTTGTCGACGTCGGCCGCATCGGCTTCCGCGACCTGGCAAATCTCCTCGCCAGTGGCGGGGTTGATGGTCGGGAATGTCTTGCCCGATTCGCTATCGACCCAGTGGTTGTTGATCAGCAGTTTTGTCGCTTTCACGGCGACAGAGGGATGGACGTGAGAGGTCATTACAGACGCCATACGGGGGACTCCTTTTGTCTGTAACGGTGACGGCTAGCGGGGTCACCGTTGGCGGCATCCGCCTCCAGGCGGTACCTGCCTGCGTATCACGGTACCACTTTTTGAGCGAAAAGCACACCCGCGACATCGGCGCTCAGGTTGGGAACTCCGGGCGACGCGAAATTGGGTTCGTTTTGTTAATTGGGACCCTCCGGAAATGCGGTACCTGTTTTCAATCGGTTGCAAGGGCTCTGCAGCTTCGCGTCGATAAAAGCCATGCTGCGGCGTTTTCAAAGTCCGGGATGAACGGTCGCGCTCATGGGCGGTTTCGTCCCGCGGAATTGGGTTCGTTCTGCAATACAGGATCACTGTTGGCCGGGACCTCCGGTCCGCGGATTGCCGGGGGCCGTCCGGGGGGCTTGATGGCCGGATCGGTCGGGGGCCTCGGCGCAAGGTGGATATCACGCGTGACGGTAGCACGGGGCGGGCCGGATCTCGCGGAGGAATGTGCGTGAGCGGTGCCTAATGCAGGCGTTTCCGCTGGGTTTGTTGTTGTGAACGATATGGCGAAGGAGATGTGGTTGGGTGCGCGCAGTCCGTCGGGCGAGTCGCGCGATTAAGCGGGAACGTAGGTCAACCTAATCACGTCCTCGGCAACGAGATCGCTGGTCACAAGACGGAGCGGCGGCCGAGGGCCGGAGAAGAATGGCTTGCCGCGACCAAGTACGATGGGGTGGAGGTAAAGTCGATACTCATCAATAAGACCGAGGTTGGTCAGGCTTCCTGCCAGGTCTGGTCCGGGGCGGTGTCAAGCGTTTTGTGTAAGTGGCCTCTCGGCGGTTTTCGTTTCTCCTC